>NZ_DASUBE010000116.1:0-21302 GCF_035763405.1 Edaphobacter sp. | reverse complement strand
CACCCGCAGCCAGCACCGCCCCCGTCAACGCGAACGGCAACGCAAACACCGAGTGCTCCCACTTGATCATCTCAAGCGTGACCACCATACTCTTCCACATAGAAGCCATGCTTCTATCGTAAAAGAATCTCGCCTATTTCTCCTTCTTAGCCCCGCCCGCAACCTGCAACAGATTGACCACCTTGAACACGCCGGGCACACCATTGGCCTTGATGTTGGCCACGTCCTTATCGCCCTGGTTGTTCACCATGCCCGTCAGCGTCACGTTCCCGTTCTCGACCGTAATCCGGATCGGCTTGGCCGGGTCCATCGCATACTTGTTCAACTGCGGCGCGCCGTAGATCGCCCGCGCCTCCTCCAGCCGGATGCGATCGTCAGCAGGCGAGAGCGGCGCCACATGAATCTTGTCCACCACGTCCCGCACGCCAGGGTAATTCGACACCAGGCTCACCGCCGAGTCCTTATCCACCGGCCCATAAGCCACGCCGCCCAGCGTCACCACACCATTCTCGACCGAGATCGTGAACGAGTTGAACGCAGTCGTTCCATACCCCACGCGATCATAGACCAGCTTCTCCGCCAGCTTGCTACGCAGCGTCTCGTCATCAACGTGCGGGCCAACCACCGTAATCAAATCCTCGACGCCGCGCACGTTCTTTCGACGATGCACGCGGTTCTCCGCATCGCGCTTGACACTGTAGACATTCACCGTGCCCGTCAGGGTGACGATGCCGTCGCGCACCGCGACCTTCACGTCCTTAAACCTGCCGTTGCGCAGGGTGTGCGTAACGTCGGACTGAATCTGCTGATCGTGCTGGCTGCTCGCCGTCGCATCCTGAGCTAGACCCGGCACGGCACAACTGATGGCAAGCAACAAAAATGCTCCGAATGCGAGCGCAATTCCGTTTCTGAACGATCTCATTGAACTCTCCCCCACGATGTAGCCTCTAACGATAGCGCCGTCGCAGCTTATACACAACACTGAACACGCCCGATTCATCGCGTGTCACGACGATTGACGAGTTGCGCGTCAGGTCATATTGCACCTGAATTAATTGTTGCGCAGACGAGTTGACGTTCGTTGCAAACGTCGCCGTAATCTGCCTCGAGATCTGCTGCTGCACCGTAATGCGTGCCGAGGAGTTGCCCAGCGTGCCGACAAACGCCGGGTCAATCTTGACACTGCCCACGCCGAACAGCTTCTCCACGCGGTTGCTCACTGTCGCATTCAGCGCGCCGCCCAGCAGCGCGCTGGTCGTCGGGTCAGTGCCTGCCTGCACCTGCTTCTCCTGATAAAGCTGCGCCTCTTCCTGCGTGCGGCCCAGAGCGAGCAGCGCAAACACGTCGCTCTCGCTCAAGGGAGGCTCGGAGCGATAGGTCGGCTTCAGGTTGGTCGCCGTACCATGCAGCCCCACGGTGATGTCGTAAGTCTCGACGCGCGCGGTTGCATCAAGGTCGATGGTCGGGTCGATACGCACAGGATTAGTGAAGTAAATCTCTCCGCGTTGCAATTGATACTTCGTCCCGGCAAACGTCGCACTGCCATCGTTGATCTCGATGCGGCCCAGCACCGACGGCACCGCCACCGTTCCGCGAATCGTCAGGTCTACCGTGCCCGCCAGCTTCGCGTAGGAGTTCTGAAAATCGAGCTGCGGCGCGCTCGTCACGCGCACATCGAGACGTATTTTGTTCGCAGGCGCGTTCGGATCCGGCGGCGCGCTCACACCCCCCACCGACGAGAACGCGGCGAAGTCCACGTCCGCACCGACGCCAAACCGCGTCAGCAGAATGTTACCGCTCAACTGCGAACTCTGTGGAGAGCCCTGCAGACGCAGCTTCGCGTTTGCCGTTGCGCTCAATCCATACATCCGCACGCGCACCGCGTCACCGGTTGCCGTCAGGTCGGCATAGACGCCGTTCTGATAGCGGATGGATCCGCCTATATTCAGTTGCCCGCCGCCCGTGGTCGCCGTCAGCTTCTCGACCTGAAGCTGGTCCCGATTGAACACCAGCGTGCCGTTCATATTGCTCAGTCCATTCGGCACGCCGTCCATTGCAATATTGACGTTGTCGAACTGCACGCGCCCGGTCAGCGCGGGCTTCGGCACGCGGCCTCCCGCGGCCACGGTGAACTCCATCTTCCCGCTCGAAAGAATGTCGGGGTCGAACGTGTGGAGCAGCGCCATGCTCACGCTGCCGGTTCCCTTCATATCGAGCTTGCCGCCCTTTGGGTCGGCCGACCCGAACAACTGCGCGGTGCCGCTGGCGCGCATGTCCGTGTCCTGCCCGGTGATGTGGACCTGCTCGAGCGTGGCCACTCCATTGCGAAGTCCAATGCGCAGCGGCTCGGCCGCCTTCAGCTCGACGCCTTGCAGCTTCACATCGACCTGATTGAACTCGGCATCACCGTTGAGCAACGCAGGAGTCTTGAGCGGCCCGCTCACCGTCGCTGTGCCATCGATCAATGACTGCGCCTTGATCTCGCCTGAGCCGAAAAGTGCGAGCGGTTTGCCGATGTCGAGCCCCGCAACGCTCAGCTTCGCCTGCGACTGATAATCGCCGGTCAACTGCACGTGCCCGGTTGCATTCACCTTCGCACCCACCAGTGCCGAAGCCGCATTGAAGTACAGGTCCTGGCCCTCGCTGTGTACGTCCGCCGTCGCATCTCCGATGGAGCGGCCTTCGTAGGTCGCACCTGCGAGCTTCAGGTTGGCCTTCAGTCCAGGCTGCGAGACAGTTCCATTCGCATCCGCGACGATGCTGGCCACACCGTCAAAGCTCATCTTCGTGCGCTGCCACGCCGCGAACTTCGAAAGTGTAAGGTCGTGTCCTTCGACGTGCCCGTGAAAACGCTCCGTGCCGAAGTCATACCCCGCGTTGCCTGCGAGCTGCATTCCGTGCAGCTTCAGCAACACGTTGTTCGCGTCGATGTCCTTGCCCTGCACAGACAGGTCGGCAACCGCCGAGTCATACGGCTCGCCGTAGGCTTCGCCATTGGTCAACGCGATGTGGCCGCCGCCGCCCAGGTCCTCGAACGTTCCAACGATGTGCGCGTTGAGAGCGACCGTTCCCGTCAATGGAATGTTTTGCTGCTGCCCGGCAATCTGCAACACGTCCGCTGCCTGCGCGTCGGCTAGTTGCACCGTCGCATCGACGGCCATACTCCCGTCCCACAGATACGTCGTCGCGCCGCGCCTGGACACCTCATTGCGCGGCACGATCTTTCCTTCAACATTCAGCACCGCGCTGCCGCGCTGGATCGTTGAACTTGCCAGAGCCACGCCCTCGTCCGGCGAATACTCGCCGTCGGCAACCACGGAGTCGATCAGCACATCGGTCTTATCGAGCGCGAACTCCACATTCTGCGCCTGCACGTGGCCCTTCACATCGAGGTCCGCCATCGCACCACGAGCCATGCCGTTGAACTGCAACGCGCCGTGCAGGACTACTGGAATAGCCGCGGCGCCGCGCTTACCGTTGCCTTCGAGGTCGAGCGTCGTCAGCAACTGGTCGAACTCGCCCAGGTTATTCACCGTCAGGTCGGTGCGCAGCGAGGTGAGCCGGTCGCCCTCGTTGACACCCAGCACGCCGGAGGTCTCGAGCGTCGAGCCGGGCGTCTGCGCGATGAACCGCTGAATCAACACTGTCTCGTTCTTGCCCGTGTAGTGCGCAAGCGTCTGGCCCGTCACCGGCACATTCGACAGCACGCCCTTGCGCGTGGTGCCCGTGGGCGCAAACGTCAGATTGCCGTCCACCTCGACTGTCGAGGCGACGTCTTTCGCACCGCCCCACTCCACCTTCACCGGCCCGGACACGGCAGTGTCGAACCCGAGGTCGCCGTAGTGCTCCGGTGCGGTCACATCCATGATCGTGCGCAGCGGAATTTTCGTCAGCGTTGCGTCAATGTAAGCGTGGGACGCCTCGGGGCCGACCGGCGCTCCACCCAGCCAGTGCTCGATGCGCAGATCGCCCGCGGCGCTTCCGCCTCCAGGCAGATACGCCGCGAGCGAGGTCAGCAGCAGCTCGCGCGGGGTGATGTGCAGCGTCGCGCCGCCGTCTACGTCGTGCAGGCGCACATACTGATTGCGAAACGCCACGTCGTCCAGCTTTGCCGTGCCGGTCAATAGATAGCCGGACTCGCACTCCGGCGCTGGCACAGGCGCCTTCGCACCGGCCTTGCCGCGCAACCGCTGCCAGAACTTCGGACGCTTCGGCGCGACCGTGGAAGTCTCCTCGCAGCTATGGCCTTTCAGATCCAGATCGACCGCGCCCGCGTCCAGACCATTGACATTGGTAAGGATCGAGACCTGCTTCAGCTCCAGTTGGCCCTTGGCCGCCACCTGCCATTCCGGCTTTGCAAAATGCTGAAGGCTGGCCGTCGCTTCGAGCTGCGAGCTCTTTCCGCTTGCAAACGACAGCTTCGTCAGATCGAGTGCGTCGCGTCCCAGCTCCGCCGTCAGATGCAGCACCGAGCGTGCCTCTGGCTGCGCGCCAAGCTTTGTCCTCAGGTCTGCCAGATCGACCGTCGCACCGTAGCGGTCGCTCGATGGGATGTAGTGCACCTCCGCGTCGAGGTCGCGCGCCGCCATATCGAACGGAATCTTGCGGTCGTTGATGAGCGCCACGCCATCGGCCACCTCCATGTTGCCCGCCTGTAGATCGAGCAGCGTGTCCGTGATGGGTTTGGTGCTGGTGCTCGGATGCTTCGGTACGGGCTGGTTCGTCTTGCCGTCTTTATCTACGATGAGATGAAACTGCGGATGGTCCACGCGCAGCGAGTTCAGGTTCACATAAGACGACAGGCCGCTGTTGGTCATGTGCGAGAAGAAACTCACAATTTTGACCTGCACCTGTATCTTGTCCACGGAGAGATACGGGGCCTCGCCGGGGCCTTCGAGCCCGTGAATGATCAGGCCGTCGGCGTCGATCTCCAGATGCCACAGATGGAAGTGGATCGCCTTCAGCTCGACGCGCCCGCCGGTCGCGTCTTCAAGCACCCTGACCATCTCCGTATTCACGCGATGCTCGAAGCCCGACGTTGTCGAATACCAGGCGAATGCAAGGAACAAAGCCACGACGAAGGCCACGACCCCAAGCACGGTCCACGCCGTCGCGCGTCCGATCCGCGTAGCGAGCGAGCGTTTGACCTTCGCGACCTCCTGGGTGAGCTTCGCTTCCAGTCGCTCCTTCTTCTCCGTCAGCTTGCGCTCCAGATCGCTCACGGCGCCACCTCGCCCGGGATCATGATGCGCACGCTGCCCTGCGCGCGCAGCGACTTCAGCCAGTCCTGAAGCAGGCTGCTGACCTGCTGCTGCAACAGCACCTCTTCAATTCGCTTGGAGATTGTCTCCAGCTTTGGTGGCGCGACGTTGCGCTGCGCGTACTCCGGCAGCATGGTCTTCTCGTAGTAGGTCTTGATCTGGTCGTCGGAGATGGTGATGCCGGAGCGGAACCGTATTTCGATGAACTTCAGCAGCTCCATCCGCTGCCGCCAACGCTCGTCGAACTCCTCGACCGTGAATCCATGCGCGGCCAGATACTTCTTCCATCCATCGTCCGTCTGGCAGTTGTACTGTTTGCACGCCGGAATGTCGCTGCGCAGCGTGGTCAACTGCGCCTTCAACTCGTCGTCCGAAACTTTATCTTCCTGCTGCAACTCCGCCTGCTGAAGGATCAGATCCCTGTCCACAAGGCGCTGGATGGCGCGGTCGCGCGAGAAGGTTCCCGCCTCGCGGTAGGGCTGGATCTCCTCGTATCGCCGCTCCTCATCGACATCGCTCTCAAGAATCACATCGCCGTTAACCACAGCGACCAGGCGGTCGAGCAGGACACCCTGCGGCGCGTGCGCATCGGCGGTCGCCGTTTGTTGCGGAGACTGGCACCACGCATACGTCGAGGCCAGCAGCACCGCGGCCATGGCCAGGTGCAGCCACCCCCGCGCCGGATTGTGCCCCAGAGCGCCCATCAGAAACTCTCCCCAATGCTGAAGAAGAAGTTGAAGTGGCCAGCCTCGCCCGTGCGCGGGCTTCCGCCTGCGAAATCGTAAATGATCGGATAAATAGGAGGGTTCAGGTTGTAGCTGAAGTCGAGCCGCACCGGCCCGACCGGCGTCTTATATCGCGCGCCGATGCCAATGTCGTGGCTGAAATAGTTAAAGCTGCACGTGCCTACTTTTCCCGAATGGTCTGTGCATGTGTCCCGATTCGGCTGATGAAAGTGCAGAAAGCTCGGGAACATGTCGCCGGGATTCTGAAACACGTTGCCCATATCGTGAAAGATCACGAAGTTGACGCTGCTTCCCACATAAGGCAGCGTCGGCGCGGGCATACGGAACTCGAACGTGTTTACGAACGCAGCCGTGCCGCCCACGGGAAATCCGGTCTGCAAATCGCGCGGACCCGCGGCGTTGATGCCGAAACCGCGCAGCGAGGTCGCGCCGCCCGCATACAGGCGCTCCGGCAGCGGCACCGCGCTGCAACTGGGGTTCGTCGTCAGCAGATTTCCCAGACAGGCGTCGTTGCCCACATTCGGGTTTGGCCCCCATGCGTGCTCGTATCCTATCCGCGTATTCCGCGCAAAGACATATTTTTCTTTGCCGAACTGGTAGTAAGTCGAGTTCGATCCATCCACCTTCCAGAAGTCCGTCTCTGACCCGAACTTCGACGACGCGACAAACGTCTGGATCGTCGAGTATGTGCCCTTCACCGCATCCAGCGGCCCCGGCGAGCGCGTGTCGTGGAACCACGTAATGCCCGGGCCGCCTACGCGCACCGGCTGCGATTGCAGCGGAATCAGGTCAGCCGACACCTGAAGGCTGTTGACCTTGACCCTGCGATATTGAAAATCGTAGATAAAGGTGTCCTTGCGCTGCGGCCTCTGCGTCAGCCGGAAGTCGCCCTGCAAGGTGGACGACGTGAACGTGGTAATGTCCTGAATGTTCGAGTAGCCACCCGAGACAGCACCAGACCACGTCTTGCTGCCGAGAAAGTGCGGATTCTGGAGGGTAAGAATCGCCACTTGTTCCAGCAGGCCGAACGCCGAGTGCAGCGTCAGCGTGTCTTCGGTGCCGCGCAGATTGATGCGCGACACGTCGAGCGACACGCGCGGGCTGACTCCGGCCTTGCCCTCCTGCGAGATATTGCACGGGTTCAAATCAAGCTGGATGCACGAAGCCCGCGAGATCATGCCCTGCGACGGCGTGCCTGTCTGCGCCTCGAACCCGAAGCCGTAGGTCACGTTCCACCGCTTCGCCTCGGTCAGTTGCAACAGCACATTTTTCTCCGGCGCGTCGCCAGTGGGGTTCTGCACCGCAGCCACCACCTGGTTGAACAATGCAATCCCATAGAGATTCCGCTGCGTCTCCAGCAGCGCCGTCTGGTTCAGCGGATCGCCCGCATGGACGAGTATCTGATTCTGGACCACGCGCGGCTTCGTCTTCTCAACGCCCGACAGCAGGACCTGATGCACGAAGACCTGCTGGCCTTCGGTCACATTCAACGACACGTCCGTCTTCTCCGGATCGTTCGAGGCCTTCTGCTGGCGAATCTCGACCTTCACCTGGTCGAAACCGTGGCTCAGGTAGTACTGCAACACCGTGTCGCGGTCGCCGGAAAGCGTGACCAGCGAGAAGGGCTGCCCCGGCTGCGCATTCATCAGGCCGCGCACATCGGCAGCACGCTTTGGGTCTACGCCGATCAGGTCCACTTTGCCGAACTTCTGCTGCGGGCCCTCGTCCACGATGTACGTCACGCGGATCTGCGCCTCCTTGAGCGGCTTGCCGTTGGCCGAGTCGTCCCTGTCCTGCACCTTGGTCGTGACCTTGGCTTCGTCGAAACCATTCGCGCGATAGAGCGCCTGAATCGAGTTCACGTCCGCCGTCACCAGCGACGGGCTGTACCTTCCGCTGCGCTGATACGGATTTCCCTTCACCACGTGCATCCGCTCCCGCAGCAGGTCGTCGGTGAAGTATTTGTTGCCGATGATGTCCACCTCCAGCACCTTATGCTTGACGCCGCGGTCTACTGAAAACACCACCTTCTCCGACCCTGTGCCCGCTCCAATCATCTTCACGTCCACGGAGGCGTCGAAGTATCCCTGCTGCTGCAGGTAGTCGCGGATATTGTAGAGCCCCTCATTCAGCAGGTCGTTGTCGATGGTGCCTTCTTCGAAGATGGGCACCAGCAGATGCAGCCTGCTTTTGCTGATCTTCACTCCTTCGACCGCAACCTCGACCTGCGGCCCCTGGTTCACGTGGAAGTCGTAATCCACCGTGTTCGTCGCAGCCTGATAGGTCTGCTTCGTCAGCGTCACCGTTGCTTCGAGATGATTTTTCTTCTGGTACTGCGAACGCAGTCTGGAGAGCGCGTTGCTCGTGGTGTCGCGTGTGACCTTGCTGCCCTTTTTCAATTTTCCCTTCTCGCGAAAATCCTCCAGAGGCATGCCGATGTTGTCGCCTTCCACCGTAACGTTGCCGATCCGCGCCTGTGGGCCGATAGCGACGGTGTAGGTGACGTTGACCTGCTCACCCTCGGCATCAATCTCCTGCTTCGCCGCGACTTTGGACTCGTAGTATCCCTGCTGTTGCAGCATCTGCGTAATGCCTTCGGTCCCGGCGGCAAGCTCAGAGTCGCTGAACGGCGTGCCTGGCGAAAGCTTCGTGGCAAACTCAAGCAGCGACGTAAGCCGCTCGCTCTTGACGCCCGCAATGGTGACGCGCCCGACGTAGAAACGCGGCGGCCCCGCGAAGATCAGCATCACCGTATTGCCCTGACGAATGCCGCGCACAACGATGTCCCGGTAGCGACCGCTTGCAAACAGCCGCCGCACGCTGGCGCGAACGCTCTCCGGATCCAGTGGCTCGCCTGCCTTCTGCGGCAGTTCGTCGGGCAACGTGTCCGTCTTATCAAAGATGACGCCTTCAAACTCGATCTTGCCGACGAGCAAGCCCTTCCAGTCCCAGATGGAGGTCGCCGGGGCAACGCCGTTGCTCGCCTGCGCGGTGGCAGGCTTGGCCGCATCAGGCGTCTGCGCGCGGGCAAGACCCGCTGCGAGCGTCAGCGCCGCGCACAACACGGCGAGCCACTGCCCTGCCCGTCTCCGCAGTTTCGCCGTTCGACCTCTTGCAACCTGACGCAAAAAACCACCCATCGTTTCCGTTTTGATTCGAGTTCCACAAGTCCTGCAACCTGCGAGCACTGTCCCTGCGTCCGCATGAAAGAGCCTGCGCCGCCTCGGCAGGTCTTATCGCTATTGGATGCTGCCGCGAGCGGCTGAGGGCACGAGCGCCCCGGCGCGTCCACATTCTCTATACTACGAAACAGCGGCATCTTTTGAGCGCCGACTCCATCATGCCTCAGCCCCCAGCCACATTCACCGGCAATTCCCCCGCCAGCACCCCGTCGGGCACCGCCCCGGGTATCCCGGACGAAGACCGCTATTCGCGGCAGGTCCTGTTTCCCGGCATCGGTCAGCGAGGCCAGCATCTGCTGGCCAAGGCACATGTCGCCGTCGTAGGCTGCGGTGCTACCGGAGCGGCGGCCGCTTCCCTGCTGGCCCGCGCGGGCGTCGGCACGCTCACGCTCATCGACCGCGACTTCGTCGAGCCCTCGAACCTCCAGCGTCAGGTTCTCTTCGACGAGGCCGACGCGCTCGAATCGCTCCCCAAAGCCGAAGCCGCGCGCCGCAAGATCGCCCTCTTCAACTCCACCATCGCGGTCCACGCGCGCATCGACGATCTCGTTCCGGCCAATATCCACGCGCTACTCGCCACTGCGCACATCGTCCTCGACGCCACCGACAACTTCGAGACCCGCTACCTCATCAACGACTACTGCGTTGAGCAGGCGAAGCCGTGGATCTATGCCGCCGCCATCGGTGCATATGCCGCAACCATGAACATCCTGCCTGCCGGCATGTCTGACCAGCCAACCGCGTGCCTCGCCTGCATCTTCCCCAAGCCTCCGAGCGGCCCGGTCGAAACCTGCGATACATCCGGCATTCTCTCGACCGCAGTCAATCTTGCCGCGTCGATCCAGGTCACGGAGACGCTGAAGTTCCTCACCGAACAGCCTCACCTCATGCGTCGCACCTTGCTCAGCTTCGATCTCTGGTCAAACGAGCGCAGCGAAGTGAACACGTCGAAGCCCGACCCGGCCTGTACCGTCTGCGGGCAGCGTCAGTTCACACATCTTGCCGGCGAAGGCCGCCCGCACATCACGCTCTGCGGCAGAAACTCTGTGCAGATTCACGAGCATCACCGGCCGGTTGACTTCGCCGCCATGCGCGAACGACTCGCACCCCACGGCGTTGTGCGCTTCAATAATCTGCTGCTGCGCTTCGAGCGTCCGCCCCACACACTCACGCTCTTCGCCGATGGCCGCGCCATCATTCAGGGCACCACCGACGTCACGCTCGCCCGCTCGCTTTACGCGCGATTCATCGGCTCCTGACCCGGCTACAACCCTTCGGCGAGTTTCGCCGTCATAACTCATTGAGAATCAGCAGCCATCAGCGTTTCAAGTAGGCTGGATACACGAAGAGCAGAACCTACAGGAACAGGAATACAGCCGGAGCCGCATCATGGACCTCCAGGGCCAATCAATGACACAAATGCACCCTATGAAACCTGCTCCCGCGATTTTTAAGCGGAACCCTCCCATCGCCGGGGAAGCCGAAGCCATCGAGCGTGCCAAGAACGGCGACGCTGAAGCCTTCTCGCGGCTCTACGCCCTGCACAAACGCCGCGTCTACACGCTCTGCCTGCGTATGCTGGGCAACGTCTCCGAAGCCGAGGACATGACGCAGGAGGCATTCCTGCACCTGTTCCGCAAGATCGGCAGCTTCCGCGGCGAGTCGGCTTTCTCCACCTGGCTGCATCGGCTCACCGTCAACCTTGTCCTGATGCACCTGCGCAAAAAGGGACTGAACCTCGTCTCGCTCGAAGAGACAATCAACCCCTCCGACGAAGACACGCCCAAGCGCGACTTCGGCAGCCGCGACATGCATCTTGCCGGCTCGGTCGATCGCGTTGCGCTCGAGCGCGCCGTTGCCCTGCTCCCTCCCGGCTATCGCATGGTCTTCATCCTCCACGATGTCGAAGGCTTCGAGCACAACGAGATCGCCGAGATGCTCGAGTGCTCAACCGGCAACAGCAAATCGCAGCTCCACAAAGCGCGCCTCCGGCTCCGCGAGATCCTTCGCAGGTCCGAAGGACCGGCGCCCGAGCAGCAGCCCGCGCAACCCGCCTTCAAGGAGGCGGCACTATGACCGACTTTGAATTCCCCAACTTCGACACCATGACCCCTGCTGAATTTGAAAGCTGTCTGCCTGAACTCTTCGCCAATAGCAATGGGAGCGTCAGCACCGATCCTCGCTTGCAGACCTTCCTCCGCAACAATCCCGACTGCGCCGCGCTCGTCCGCGATCTTGAAACGATTGCCGAACACGCGAAGAGCCTCTTCGAGCCCGATTACGAACCCAGCGATGCCGTCTGGGACAACATCCAGAACAAGCTGCGGCAGGAGCACCCCGGCGAGAACAACCACCCCGTGCCCGCCAAGCCTTAGAAAAATTCTGATTAAGTCTCGGCCCGTCCCTTTGTTGTCATTCCCGAAGGGAATCTGCGTTTCGCCTTGCTCGTGCCGGACTATACTTGCAGCGAAAATGCCCTGGCCAGTGACCGTCCCCTTCAAGAATCCCGCACGTTGCCTTTTACTCGTTGCCGCGCTGATCTGCACTTGCTTCGTAGCGCGCGCTCAGTCATCTGCGCCCGCCTACAGCGCCCACGCCAAGGCGGCAGTCAACGCCCTCCAGCAGTGGTACACACCCGAGAGCGGCCTGTATCGCACCACAGGCTGGTGGAACTCCGCCAACGCCATCACTGCGCTGGCAAACTACAGCCGCATCACCCGCTCCACAAAGTACCTGCCCGTGTTCAGCAACACGATGCACGCCGCGCAGACCGGCCCGGACGGCGCACCCGGATTCATCAACAACTACTACGATGACGAAGGCTGGTGGGCGCTCGCATGGATCGACGTCTACGACCTCACGCATCGCCCCGAGTACCTCAAAGCCGCATCGTCCATCTTCGACGACATGCAGCACGGTTGGGACACCGCGGCCTGCGGCGGAGGCGTCTGGTGGAACAAGAAGACCCACGGGAAAAACGCGATCGAAAATGAGCTGTTTCTCGCTGTGGCCGCCTCGCTCGCCAACCGTGCCAGGACGCCCCAGGAGCGAAGCGACGCTCTCGCCTGGGCACAAAAGGAGTGGGCATGGTTTCGCGGTTCCGGCATGATCAACAGCAGCCATCTCGTCAACGACGGCCTCAACTACCGCGATCCCAACCACTGCGTCAATAACGGCGGCAACACCTGGACCTACAATCAGGGCGTCATCCTCGGCGCACTGGTCGAACTCAATCGGGCCGCGCCCGACCCAGGCCTGCCCCAAACCGCCGCAGCCATTGCGCTCGCCGCCATCGAGCACCTCACCGACACCCAGGGCGTGCTCCACGAGTCCAGCCCCGCCCACGCCGGTGGAGACGTGCCCCAGTTCAAAGGCATCTTCAGCCGCAATCTGATGTTGCTGAACAATGCGTTCCCCAACCCTCGCTACGTGTCCTTCGCCAAAGCCAATGCCGAAAGCCTGTGGAACAATGACCGCGACCCTGCAAATCACTTCGGCTTCTGGTGGGCAGGCCCGTTCGACCAGGCCGACGCCGCCCGCCAAAGCTCCGCGCTCGACGCTCTGAATGCCGCCATATCTCACTAAAAAGTCATTCCTGCAAATGCGATGTGAGCTTGCCTTTGACCTGCTCCAGTGATACGTTGAAATTCAACATGACGAGCCAACATCGATTCGCCTTTTTTACACTCTGCTCCTGGCGCTACCCAGCGGCCAGCGGAGTTCTCGCATGTTGCTCTGAAACCCCATAAACCTTTCAGAGCGCCACCGAACTTCCCGAGCCGCGACCCCAAAGGTTGCGGCTTTTTCATGCTCACCACCCAGCAGGCACTAGACTAAGGAGAATCAAATGTCATCCCCGCAAGCCAACGCCCTCGCCGAACCCGCCACCGCGCCACTCGTCCCCCAGCGCCTTAAACGCCTCGTCCTCACCGGCTTTATGGGAGCGGGCAAGTCCACCATCGGCCGCCTGCTGGCTGCGCGCATCGGATGGGACTTCCTCGACGTGGACACGCATCTTGAAGCCCGCACCGGCGCCACCATCCCGCAGCTCTTCGAGCGGCACGGCGAGGCGCACTTCCGCCGTCTCGAATCTTCCGCGCTTGCCTCAGCCCTCAGCCGCGCCCACACCGTCCTTGCACTCGGCGGCGGCGCGCCCGAAGAACTGACCAATCGCCTGCTCATCGAACAGACCCCGGCCACCTTCACCATCTTTCTCGACGCGCCCTTCCCCATGCTCTATGACCGTTGCATGTTGCAGGAGATCGGCCGCCCCGTTCTCGCCAACCCCGAGGCCGCACAGGCGCGCTTCGCCCGCCGCCATCCGCTCTATCGCCGCATCTCCCGGCTCACCATCGACACCGCCGCCATCACTCCCGAGCAGACCGTCGAAGCCATCCTGACTGCCCTGAACGCAGCCCTGAACCACAGCCAGCCTGAATCAAACTCCGCACTCCCGCGCCCGAGTGCCCACGGAGCACACTAACCGCATCCTACTCGCCAAGGAGACCGCGCTGGCCACTTCGCCCCCAGACTCGATCAATCCAGCCTCGCCGAATCCAGACCCAACGCCCGCCGAGGCCGCCTCCCGCCGCGCCGTCCGCGGACACATCCTCTTCTGCTTCGGCGTGGCGCTCCTGCTTCTGCTGGCCTGGTCGCTGCGCAAAGAGATCCTCATCATCTACGTTGCGGCCCTATTCGCCGCGGTTCTGATTCCGGTCGTCAACCGCATCACCGACTGGGAGTTCCGTTCCTTTCGCGCCTCCCGCCCCGTCGCCATCATTCTTCTCATCGCCGCTGTCGCAGGAGTGCTGGCCCTTTTCGCCACGGCGGGAATGCCGCCTGTGCTCCGCGACCTGCGCCAGTTTTCCAACGACCTGCCCCAGCGCATTCCCATCGCCGTGGCCCGGCTCAAGCACCTGCCCCTTGCCGACAGAATCGGCGTGGACACACTGGCCGAGCGCGCCGAAACCGCCCTCACCGCCTCTGCCAGCTACCTGGTCTCGGCGCTTCCCGAGTGGCTCTCCCACCTGTTCGACATCCTCACGGCGGCGTTTCTCTGCGTCTATTTCATGCTCGAAGGCGGCCACGCCTACGACTTCTTTCTCTCGCTCTTCCCCTTGCCGCAGCGCGCGCGGCTGGACTTGACGCTCCACCACGCCAATCTCAAAATCAGCAAATGGCTCGTCGGCCAGGGTCTGCTCATGCTCATCCTCGGCGTTTCGAGCACCATCGTCTTCGGGCTGCTGCACGTCCGCTACTTTCTGCTGCTGGGTTTCCTGATGGGCCTCTTTAACATCATCCCGATTGCCGGAGGCATCTTCATCATCATCATCTCTGCGGGTGTGGCGGCGCTCGACTCCTGGGCAAAGATGGCCGGCGTCCTCATCTTCTACATCGTCTACGTCAACATCGAGAACGCCTACCTCATCCCGCGCATCATGCGCTCGAGCGTCAACCTGATGGGCCTGACCGTGCTCGTCGCCCTGCTGCTGGGGACGTCGCTGGCCGGCATCGTCGGCGCCCTGGTCGCCGTCCCCACCGCTGCCCTCATCGCCGTCGTCCTCAACGAATACGCCGTCCAGCAGGATAAGCGGTAACTTTCTTCGACTTTTTTCCTGCTCGCTGCGTCTGTCATAACACGCTATGTCACCACTTGCGAACTTTGGTGTAATGTAGTTCAGCCTCGATTTTCTGTAACACTGACATTTGCTTATGAGCCTGTCGACCCCGACCCCGAGCTTTTCCCAACCCGCCCGCACCAATCTTCTGCTCCCAGTGCTGATCGCGTTTCTCGTGCTTGGGATGCTGATCGTGCTCGTCGTGCGCCTCACGCCCGAGAAGACCGCGGCCCTCTCGGTCTCCCACACCATCGTCTTTCCCACCCACGTCGAGATGGGCTCAGGCTCCATCGTGCTCGGACAAAAGCAGGTCGAGGACAACCTCTACGTCCTGACCACGCTCCGCATCGAAGACCGCACGCGCTTCCCGATCTTCATCAAGGACTACACCGCCACCCTGACCACCGAAGACGGCGAGCCGATGACCACCAGCGCCATCGAGAAGGACGACATCCCGAATCTGCTGACCACCTTCCCCGCGCTCAAACCGCTCGTCACCGAGCCGCTCCTCCGCGAGACCGTCATCGAGCCGGGCCACACAGCCGAGGGCATGGTCATCCTCCACTTCCCCATCACCCAGTCCGCATGGGACCATCGCCGCACCACGGTGCTCAACGTGGACCTCTACAACGCAGGCGACCAGCCGGTCGTCATCACGCGCAAGTCCGAGATCACCACTCCCACCTACACGCCCCCGCCGAATTCAATCGACAAATGACCCGTCGCCGCTTCATTGCTGACACCTGGACCGGCTCCACCGCTACCCTCACCGGCGACCAGGCCACGCACCTCGCCCGTGTGCTGCGCGCCGAACCCGGCCAGGTCTACGACGTCGTCGCCGGCGGCTTCCTCCACCGCGCCGAGATCGCCAGCGTCAGCCCATCCGAAGTCAGCTTCATCCTGCACGAAGAACTGGAATCCGACACGGCACTCCCTCTCCATCTGCTGCTTGCCGTCTTCAAGTTCGACCACATGGAGTGGGCCATCGAAAAGGCCACCGAGCTGGGCGTCGAGCGCATCACGCCCATCCTCGCCCGCCGCACGGAAAAACATCTCGCGCAGGCCGCCGCAAAGCGCGCCGAACGCTGGCGCCGCATCGTCCTCGAAGCCTCCAAGCAATCCCGCCGCACCTCCGTCCCCGAGATCGCAGATCCCACCGCACTCAAAGCAATACTTGAACAGGAGCAATCTCCCATCCGCATCCTGCTCAGCGAAACCGAACAAGCCACCACCCTCGCCGAAGCATTAAAAAAAATATCGACAGCCACCGATGACAGGGTGCCCCATTCTTCGCAGCCTCATCGCGAAGGGTGGGATGAATACCCTCACCTGGCCCTCGCCATAGGCCCCGAAGGCGGTTGGACCCAGGAAGAGATGGCCATCTTCACCGAACACCACTGGCAGTCCGTCACCCTCGGCCCCCGCATCCTGCGCGCCGAAACCGCAGCCATCGCCGCCATCGCCATCGCCTCGACCCACTTCGCGTAGCCAGAATTTGTTGTCCTTCCCATTTGTTGTCATTCCCTTTTTGTTGTCATTCCCGAAGGGAATCTGCGTTCGCTTCAGATCGCACCAAACCACAGTTCAGGGAAGATAATCTGACTCGCCGGTGTCCTGTCTCCAAAATTCGCAACATCATTCAAGAAGTTCGCAACATCATTCAAATTGTCATCCTGAGCAGAGTTTGGCGGTTTTTTCGCCAAACGGAGTCGAAGGACCTGCGGTTTGCGATCTCGCCGGTGTCCTGTCTCCGGCGTTCGCAACATCATTCAAGAAGTTCGCAACATCATTCAAGTTGTCATCCTGAGCGGAGTTTGGCGGTTTTTACGCCAAACGGAGTCGAAGGACCTGCGGTTTGCGATTTCAATTGCTGCAAAGAACCTTCGAGACGCCGCTCTAGCTGAACATCTCCTTCACCTTCTCGAACAGCCCGCGCGAAGTCGGCGTGTTCTCCACCACCATCGTCTCGCTCAACTGCCGGAGCAATTCCTTCTGCGCCTTATTCAGCTTCGACGGCGTTTGCACGCGAATCTCCACAATCAGGTCGCCCTTGCCATGCGAGTTCAGGTGTGGCACGCCCTTGCCCTTCAGCTTGAACTCCCGCCCGCTCTGCGTGCCTTCCGGAACCTTGATCGTCGCCGAACCTTCCAGCGTCTCAATCTCCAGCTCCGTACCCAGCGCCGCCTGCGGAAATGAGATGGGCATCACGCAGTGCAGATCGTCGCCATCGCGCTCGAAGAACTTGTGCGCCTTCACCGTGAGCACGACGTATAGATCGCCCGCAGGTCCGCCAAACTTCCCTGCCTCGCCCTCGCCCTGATAGCGAATCCGCGTGTCCTGCTCGACGCCCGCCGGAACCTTCACCAGAATCGTATGTTCCGCCTGCACGCGCGTCTCGCCCCGGCACGTCGCGCACGGATCGACAATCAGCGTCCCTGTTCCGCCGCAGACCGAACACGTCCGCGCCACAGAAAAGAACCCCTGCTGGAACCGCTGCTGGCCGCGTCCGCCGCACTGCGTACACGTCACGGCCTTCTTGCCCTTCGCTGCGCCCGAGCCCTTGCAGTCGTCGCACATCTCCATGCGGCGAATCTTGATCTCGCGCTCAATCCCGAAGACGGCCTCTTCAAACTCCAGCATCAGGTCATAGCGAAGGTCGCGGCCACGCTGCACGCGCGAAGCCTTGCGTCCGCCCGCGCCGCCCATGTTGAACATCTCGCCGAACAGATCGCCGAAGATGTCACCCAGATCCTGCGCGCCGCCAAACCCGCCCGTAAACGGATTGCCCGCGCCGGCCCCGCCCTGAAATGCAGCGTGACCGTAGCGGTCATACGCCGCGCGCTTGTCCGGGTCGCTCAGCACAGAGTAGGCCTCGCCGCACTCCTTGAACTTCTCCTCCGCTGCCGGATTGTTCGGGTTGCGGTCAGGATGATACTGCATCGCCAGCTTGCGATAAGCCGTCTTGATCTCCTGATCGTTCGCGTCCCGCGAGACACTCAATACCTCGTAGTAATCAACCTTTGTCACGTTCGCCGTCGCCATCTCTCTGTACTGTCCTCTGCCTTACTCCGCCACCTGTCCCGGATTCACCGCAATCCTGACGAACGCCGGGCGCAGCAGCTTCTCGCGTATCCGATAGCCCCGGCGAATCTCCTCCAGCACCTGGTGATCGGGAAACTCCTTTGTTTCGATGCTGCCCAAAGCCTCGTGGATGCGAGGGTCAAACTGCGCGCCAACCGCCTCGACGGCCTGCACATTCAGTCCCTTCAGCGCGTCCTCCATCTGCTTCAGAATCAGCTCCACCCCAGTGCGCAACTGCTCGACGGTCCCATCCGACTTCAGCGCCAGATGGAAATTGTCCATTACCCCCAGAAACGGCTCCACGGCCCGCGTCACCCCGCGGTCAAGCGCATCGTTCCGCTCCTTCGCCTCGCGCTTCCTTGCGTTGTCGAACTCGGCCTGCAGCCGCGCCAGCCTGTCCAGCAACTGGTCGCGCTCACCCTTCAACAGCTCCACCTCAGCCTGCAACACACTCGTTTCACTCGCGGGCTCGGCCGCCGGAGGCGTCGATACAGCATCGCCCTCCTGCACAGTCTGCACGATCGTCTCGTCCTGCATCTTTTCGTGTCTCCTCATAGCACTACCTCTATTGTTGCCTATCCGCGCCCATCACGCGACCCACCGGGCGCATTTCTAATCCCTGTGTCCTAAGCCCTAATCCCTGCATTTACGAATGCAGCATCCGATCAAACACCTGCGCAATATAGCTCACCGCGTTCATCGTGTTCTCGTAATCCATCCGCTTCGGCCCAATCACGCCCACAGTGCCGCGACTCTCGCCGCCCATCCGCGCAGGGGCCGCAATCAGCACCAGCCCCGCCATCTCCGGAGCGTGCTCCTCCAGGTCGAAGACCACCCTCACGCTCTCCTGCCGCGCGTCAATATACGCATTCAGCAACTCGACCACCCTCTGCTTCGCTTCGAGCGCCGCGAGCACCTCGCGCAACTGCTCCCGGTCGTCCTGACTCCCGACAAGGTTCGCCACTCCGCCCACATACACCGTCTGCGCGGCAACCTCGGGCACAGCCTTAGCCCAAAGCTGCTGCACAGAGTTCAGCAGCCGCTGATACTCACTGCGTTCGCGTTCGAGCATCCGCGCAATCTCCGCCCGCACCCGCTCGACGCTCCACCCACGAAAGTTCTCATTCAAAAAATTCGCCGCAGTCTCCAACTCGCCCAAAGTCAGGTCACGGTCCAGCGCCAGCACCCGGTCGCGCACCAGCCCGCTCCGCGTCACCACCACAGCCAGCACGCGCGCCACAGCCAGCCGCGAAAAATGCACATGCTCCAGCGCATCTCCCTCGGTCGCCGGAGCAATCGCCACGCCGACGCCGCTTGAAAGCGTAGCCAGTACATGCGACGTGCGCTCCAGCATTGCCTGCGTCCCCGTCACTCCCGCAAGGCTCGAATCAATCTGCCGCCGCGATCGCACCGGCAGCCGCGCCACATCAATCCGCGGATGCGCCCCGCCGCTCAACTGCTCCACATACATCCGAAACGCCCGCGCCGTCGGCACGCGCCCCGCCGAAGTGTGCGGCTGTTCCAGCAGCCCCACATCAGCCAGCTCCGCCATCTCATTGCGCACCGTGGCCGAGCTGAACCCCGCGCCCTCCGCGCTCTGCAGCCGTGCAATCGTGTTCGAACCTACCGGCTCGCCCGTCTCGATATAGCTCTCGATGATGGCCGTCAGAATGGTCCGCTGCCGCGCCGTCACCCGCTCCGCGTCTGCCATTGGTCCCTCCATCGCCGCCATGCGTTAAGTCTACTGCGCTCGTCAACCAACGCTAGCTGATCTCGATCACATCTTCGCTCTTCGCTCCAATGTCCTTCGCGCGCTCAGCCACCTTCGCTGCCACCTCGTAGAACCCCCTGCACAGCTTCGACTCAGTCCCCGCCAGCGCAACCGGCAAGCCTTTATCGCCGCCCTCGCGCACCGCCGGATCCATCTCCACCGCGCCCAGAAACGCAATCCCGAACTGCGCCGCCGTCCGCTCCGTTCCACCCGCGCCGAACACGTCGATCACCTCGCCGGAAGGCAGCGTCATCTGGCTCATGTTTTCCACCATGCCCAGCACATCCACCTTCACCTGGTGAAACATCTCCAGCGCCTTGCGCGCATCCTGCAACGCCACGCTCGATCCGGTCGAGACGACGACCGCCCCAGTCAACGGCACCGTCTGCACCAGCGAGATCACCACATCGCCCGTCCCCGGAGGCAGGTCCACAATCAGGAAATCCAGCTCGCCCCACTCCACCTGCTGCAAAAACTGCCGGATAATCTGGTGCAGCATCGGCCCGCGCATCACCATCGGCTTGTCACCCGGCGAGATCAGCCCAATCGAGATGAACTTCACCCCATGCGCCACCACCGGCTCAATCCGGTTTTCATTCACCACATTCGGCTGGCGCGTCACACCCATCATCGTCGGCACGTTCGGCCCGTAGATGTCCGCATCGAGCAGCCCAACCTTATACCCCAGCTTGCCCAGCGCAATCGCCACGTTCACCGCGACGGTCGTCTTACCCACGCCACCCTTGCCGCTCCCCACCGCCACCACATACTTCACATCCGGCAAAGCCTGCGGCCCCTGCGGCATTCCATGTCCTGTATGACCCATCACGTTCTCCTCTTCGTATCGCTACTCTTGTCTGCTACTCCCTACACCCTATTCCCTACGCCCTGTCTCACACATGCCAACCCTCGCCCAACAGCGCACGCATCTCCTTCTTCCTCTGCGTCTCGCCCGCGCGCATCTCCCGCCGCCGCCCGGCATCTTCAAACCGCCGCGTCTGATGCTCGGTCTGCGGAACCACCTGCGGCACGACCAGCCGATTGCCATCGCGGTCCATCGCCACAAACGTCAGATACGCCGAAGACACATGCCTGAGCCGCTGCGCGCGCACATCCTCAACCATCGCCCTCACGCCCACTTCCATCGACGTGCGAAACGCCCGGTTCACGCTCGCCTTCAGGATCAGCAGGTCTCCCACCTTCACCGGCGCCACAAAATCCAGATGGTCCATCGAAGCCGTCACCGTATACGCCCGCGCATGCCGCGAAGCCGCCATCGCGCCCACCAGGTCGATATACTGCATCAACCGCCCGCCAAACAAGTTCCCCAGCGCATTCGAGTCGGCGGGCAGCACAATCTCGCTCCGTTCCGACTGCGACTCCGCCACCGTCCGCGTCAACACAATCTCACTCATTCTTACCAGTCTAAATCGTCAAGCGAACAGGCATCCGGGTACCCCATTCATAGCGCAGTCTTACCGCGACATGATTGGGCATTCGGGCAAGGCGCGAACCGTTTTCTTCCTGCCCAGCGACAATCACAATTTGCCAACCTCAGCACCCAGCCCGCACCATAAAGCTATGGACAGAATCGCCCTCCTCACTCAAGTGCTTGAGCAAAACCCCGCCGACGCCTTCGCCCG
>NZ_DASUBE010000115.1:0-4408 GCF_035763405.1 Edaphobacter sp. | reverse complement strand
ACGAAATGTTCCTGAAGATGTTTGGTCCCGCTGCTTAAAAGACACAGGCGCCCCACCTTAGCGACACTCTCATCGCCGCTAAGGTGGGCTCCTGCTACCAATGCATCTCAATTCCGTTGCATCTCAATTCCGTAACCACTTTGCATTTCCGTTCTGTAACCACTTTGCATTTCCGTTCCGTAGCGCAGCGAAGGAATCTGCTTTCCTCCACCAGCCACAAATGTTCGGGTGCCCCACCTTGGCAGTCCCATCGCAAGGGTGGGAACGTACAAAGCCCTACCCGCCAGTTTTTGCATTCCCTTCCCAATCCCGGTAAAGACTGTTGAAACGGCCCATCCTTTCCTTCCTGCACCCTTTCTGTTACAAATAGGATAGGGATGCGGGGTGTGGGGTCCGCAATACCGGCTCACGAGATGCGGTACTTTCTCCGCAACTTGTTGAAAACAAGCAGGTAGTTATTATGGCAAAGGCAGTTTGGAACGGCCAGACGCTGGCTGAAAGCGAATCCTACGAAACCGTCGAAGGCAACATTTATTTCCCGGACGAGACCGTCAAGCGGGAGTTCCTGCGGCCCAGTTCCACAACCTCGAGTTGTCCCTGGAAGGGTCTGGCACGCTACTACACCATCATCGTGGACGGCCAGGAAAACCAGGACGCCGCATGGTACTACCCAGACCCCAAGCCCGCCGCGCGCACCGTAAAGCACCACATCGCGTTCTGGCGGGGCGTCGAAGTCACCAAATAGCACCCAGCCGGCATCACACACCCACATCATCTTGACCGAAGGCGGCGCTTCTTCCCGCCATTACACCACGTCATCTCGACCGGAGACGGCGTTTTCGCCCGCCATTGCACCACATCATCTCGACCGAAGTCGGCGTTTCTGCCCGCCATTACACCACGTCATCTCGACCGGAGGCGGCGCTTTTTGCCGCCGCAGTGGAGAGACCCCCGTATTTCTCTCACCCGCCCAAACACTCCACGCCACCAACATGCTCGCACTCACCAAAATACCGGTACCCAGAGAATCAACCGCGCGCCTCGTCATCGCACTTCTTGCACTCGATGACACGCCCAATCCACTCCGCGCGCCCCAACTCGGTCGTTACCCACTCCCGCGACACCCATGGAGGATCATGCCTCATATGCCGTCCGTGTCCGCACTCCAGCCGCGCCCGCCAATACCCTTCTTCATCCTGGTCAAAACCGACAATCCTCTGCTGCATCCAATCTCCTGTACAACTCCCGTAACTGCATCCGACGTCCAAATCCGGTTTCTTGACACGGCTGCTATACTTAACATAGACGCATCCGAACGGTCCGGCCCGCTCCGGACCATTTTCATTTAAACTGAATCCATACCGCAGTCCGGAACCAGGTCCGGACCTAAGTCCTTTGTTCGAAGGACTTTGAGTACTTAACCAGGGGGAGGGGGAGACGTGCCAGGCGCAGCATCCAACAACAAAAATCCAGCTCGCCTCCGCGTCGCCGCCATCGACTTTCTCAACCCCGCCCCGCTGATGTGGGACTTCGAGCACCCTCCCCGCGCCGCCCAACTCGCCGAGCACTATACCCTCCACTACACCCAGCCCTCCCTCTGCGCCGACGAGCTGCTGGCCGCCCGCGCTGACCTCGGCCTCATCCCCATCGCCTCCCTCACCCCTGACCTTGCCATCGTCCCCGGCACGGTCATCGCCTCGCTCGACCACGTCCGCTCCATCCTTCTCCTCATCAAAGAACCCTTCACCCTCGAAACCGTCCGCACGGTCGCAGCCGACACCGCCTCCCGCAGCTCCCTTGCCTATGCCGAGATCCTCTTCCGCAAATTCTCCGGCAACCATCCAGAGTTCGTCCCGGCCCCAGCCGACCCGGTCGCCATGCTCGCCAACGCCGACGCCGCCATCCTCATCGGAGACCCCGCGCTCATCGCCCACGAGTCCCGCTCGGCCGTCGAAGCCGCCATCGGTCCCTGCCACTGGCTCGACCTTGCCCACGAGTGGCGCGCCCGCACCGGCCTGCCCTGGGTCGCCGCCGTCTGGGCCGTCCGCCCCGAGGCCCTCCCTGCCAACAGCCTCACTCCCGCGCAACTCATCGAAGACCTCTCAGTCTCCCGCGACCACGGTCTACAGAACATCGACCGCATCGTCAGCGACTGGACCCCCCGCATCTCCATCCCGCCCGCGACCATCGAAGACTATCTCCGCCGCAACATCCACTACACACTCGACCCCGGCTGCCTCCAAACCATCCGCCTCTTCCGCCAGTACGCCGCCGAAGTCGAGGTCCTTCCTCCGTTACCCGCGCTGCGTTTTCTTTAAGGATGAAGCAGCCCGCTCAAGTACACTGCCACCAGCCGTCCTATCGAGCATGAAGTCGAGCGCAGCGACCAGCACCCTGGCCAAATCCGCCGCCCTGTACGCGCCCGAGGCCTCAGCGCCCGGACGCCGCCACTCCAGCGCGCTGTTGCACCTGATCTTCAGCTTCGGGCTCCTCGGCCTCTTCCTCGTCGCCATCGTGGACAGCTCCTTCGTCCCGCTTCCCATCCCCGGCCTCACCGACATCATGATCATCATCATGGCCGCCCAGCATCACAACTGGCTCCTGCTGATCCTCATCGCGGCGGCCGGCTCGCTGGTCGGAGGCTACTTCAGCTACCAAGTCGGCGCATCCGGCGGCATGGCCTTCATCGAGAAGCGACTCTCGGCCCGCAACTCCAAGCTGGTCCGCGATTGGATGGAACACCACAACATCCTCTCAGTTGTCCTGCCCGCCCTGCTGCCTCCGCCCATGCCGCTGGCGCCCTTCGTCCTCGCGGCAGGCGTCATCAAAGTTTCGCGGAAGAAGTTCCTGACCACTTTCACCCTCAGCCGACTTGTGCGGCACAGCATCGCGGCGTGGCTCGGCATCCATTACGGCAGTCACATCCTGCATCTCTGGAACCATCTCTCCGCCCAGTACGCGACGCCAATCCTGATCGCCATCTGGATCTCGATTGCGGCAAGCTGCGCCTTCGGCGGCTGGAAGCTCTATAAAGCCTCCCGCACCTTGGGCATCTATCCACCAAGCCACCCCAACACAATGGTCTGACTACATCTCCCAGCGCAGTAGCGTGGCCCCCACGGTAAAGCCCGCGCCCACGCTCGCCAGCAAAACCAGATCGCCCTTCTTCAACCGACCCTCGTCGAGCGCCGTCTGCATGGCCAGCGGAATTGTCGCCGCCGTCGTGTTGCCATAGCGGTCGATGTTGATCACCACGGAACTCTCCGGCATCCCCAGCCGCTCAGCCGTCGAAAGGATAATGCGCTTGTTCGCCTGGTGCGGAATAAAGCAGCTCAGGTCTTTGCCCGAGACACCGTTGCGCGAGAGCACCGTCTCGGCCGCCTCAGCCATCTTGCGCACGGCAAACTTGTAGACCGATTGACCATCCTGATGCACGTAGTGCATCTTCGCCTCCACCGTCTCGCAGGTGGAAGGATTCAGGCTGCCGCCGCCGGGCATGTTCAGCGACGCCGCGCCCGAGCCGTCGATCTCGTGCCAGTAGTCCACCATGCCGACCTCGCCCTCGGCGCAAGGCTCCAGCAGCACGGCGCCCGCGCCGTCGCCGAAGATGACGCACGTCGCGCGGTCGGTGTAGTCGATGATGGAACTCATCACATCGGCGCCGATCACCAGCACTTTTTTATGTGCGCCGCTCTCGACCAGCTTCGTCCCCACCTGTAGCGCATACGGAAACCCGGAGCAGGCAGCTGAAAGATCGAACCCCCAGGCGCCCTTCGCGCCGAGCTTGTCCTGCACCAGGCAGGCGGTTGCGGGAAACAGCATGTCTGGCGTGACCGTGGCGACGATGATGACCTCAACCTCGCTGGCCGAAATTCCACGCTTTGCCAGGCATTTCTTCGCTGCCTCGACAGCCAGATCGCTCGTTGCCACGCCCTTATCGACCAAGTGTCGCTCGCGGATACCGGTGCGTTCGGTAATCCACTGGTCGTTGGTCGCGACCATCTTTTCGAGGTCTGCGTTCGTCAACAAACGCGGCGGAACATACGCCCCAACTGAACTGATCTTCGCCCGTACCCGCGTCTGCGGTTTCAACGTCAAACTCAAACTCTCACCTCGTCTGCTCGGCTTACAGAACCATTATGAAGGAACATCCGCCTGCGCGGCAGAGACCATTCTCTCCGACAAGCCTACTCCTGTCACCAAGCAGCGGGCATCACGCGAGCGGTTGCGTTCTCAGATTGTAACGAGGGAATGAGGGGCAAAAAATATGTACCGGGCGACCCACTGCGCCCGTAGTTGCCCGTTACCGTTGCTTCCTTCCGGACCTGGCGGGGTTGGCGGGATTACGTCGCGTAGGACCCGGCACACGAACAAGTTTACCATCTCTCCCGCATCTCGGAACAGCGGC
>NZ_DASUBE010000114.1:0-10421 GCF_035763405.1 Edaphobacter sp. | reverse complement strand
CGCTGGACCTCTTCCCCATCCTCGACCAGCCTCACCCCATCGGCATCGCCCGCCTTGCCGCCCGCGCCACCCACGCCGACGACGGTCATCTCATCGAGTTCCGCTCGCTTGAAGTCCGCAGCATTTTGAACCGCACCGTCTCGCGCCGCGGTTTGCCGTTTACCTACAGCATCAACCCCTATCGCGGCTGCGAGTTCGGTTGCCGCTACTGCTATGCACGCTACACGCACGAGTTTATGGAGCTCCGCGACCCGGCCTCGTTCGAACGCATGATTTTTCTGAAGCAGAACGCCGCCTGGTTGCTCAAACAGGAGCTCCGCCATATTGACCCTGCCGAGGAGATCGCCCTCGGCTCGGCCACCGACCCGTACCAGCCCATCGAGCGCCGCGCCCGCATCACGCGCAGCCTGCTCGAGGTCTTCAGCCGCGAATCCGGCTACCGGCTCGGCATCGTCACCAAATCGACGCTGATCGTGCGCGACACGGACCTGCTCTGCGAGATCGCACGGCGCAACTCGCTGACCGTCCACATCACCATCACCACGCAGGATGCGGGGCTTGCGCGCAAGCTGGAACCGCGCGCGCCGCGTCCCGACCTGCGCTTTGCGACAGTCAAAAAGCTCAGTGGGGCGGGGATGCGCGTGGGCGTGCTCTGCTGCCCGATCCTGCCTGGCATTACCGATTCGGAAGAGGCGCTGGACGGCATGGCCCGCCGTTCGGCTGAGGCTGGCGCGCACTTCTTCGCCGCCAATCCGCTCTTCCTCAAACCGTGCTCGCGTCCTACCTACCTGAGCTTCGTTCGCGAGCATTTTCCTTCGCTGGTTGCCGACTATGCCAAACGCTACGATCACGCGGACTTCGTCTCCCATACCTACCGCAACGAGATTGCCACCCGGGTCCAGCGCGTCTGCTGCCGCTACGGAATTGGGCGGCGGACGGTGGGCGAGATGATGACCCGCATTCCTCCCCAGCCCGCCGCGACGCTGCCTTTTCGCGCTCAGCCCGAGCAGCTGCCGAGACGTCATGCGGGCTGAGACGTTTCAGAGACTGGCCAAAGGCTTGACGGCTCGCAAAAACGTACCTCAGCAGCTCAAGCTGCGCAGATGCTGCGATCCATGCGGCGCGGCTGAAGCCGTGCGCTTAAGCGAAACGGCTGAAGCAGGGAGTTCCCAAATAGACGCTGAAGGTTTATGCGAGTTGCTGCTTTGGCGACACCTCATCGAGCCGCACACCGGCGAGCAGCCTCACGGTCAGCAGCACCGACCACACCGTGCGCACTACCGTGGCGAGTTTTTCCATCAACCCGGCAGGGCCGCCAAGATGGTTGGCAAATCCGAACGCGGTGAGGAACAGCATCATCAGGACGGCGGTCAGGATCGAGTATGCCGTCCAGCCCTTCCAGCGGGCGTCGCCGCGAAAGCGCCAGGCGAAGAGGAAGAGCACCACGAGCGTCGCGTTGAACGCAATCAGGTCGAAGACAAGGTGAAGCGGCATGTGAATGAACACCGCGTCGCCGATGACGCCAAGGGCGGAGATGAGTTGAAACAGCGGAATGAGCCACCCGGCGCGGCCGCCGTTCAATTCTCGCTTCAGCGCGACCGCGAATGCGGTGAGCAACAGTCCGAAGACGAAGAAATTGATGCGCTGCCCCAGGCCCAGCGCCGTCAACTCAATCTCGCTGATGGTCTGGCGCATGGAGTTGTAGTCAGGAGCAAGCACGCCGAGCACAACAAAGGTCGTGATGAACAGGACTCCGCCAATTCCAGTTGCAATCAAGGCTTTTCTGAGCATGGCAGCCATCGTAACCTATACCGGGCCGATGCGAAACGCAGATTTCCTTCGAGAAGGACAACAAAAAGTGGGGCCGCCCTGGAGATGAGGAGATCACGGAATTAAGCATCCAGACACCTCCAGACACCTCCGGGGAAGCAGATGTTAAGTTGCGATGGCGTCGGTGGCGAGCACCTGAGGCTCGCGACGCACGAGCCAGTAGAACGCGACGACGTGCGTGATCATCAGCAACGGGACGTAGAGGACCGGGATCGCATAGGCAGCGCCCAACTGCCCGGCCAAGGCCGGAAGGCCGACTTTGACGGCGTGGACGTAGTCAAGGACGAGGTCCACGATCCCGACAAGGTTGTACGCAACGACGAACAGCCAAAAGAGCGGCTTTCTTCTGATGGTAAGAAGCGCGAGCATGGCCAGGACTCCCGTTGCGAGATCCCAGTAGGCGGCGAACGTGCCAAAGCTGGCCGGCAGATGCGACCCGATCACGCCCGGCAGAATAAAGACGAGCCCGAAGAAGCGGAAGCTGTGCAGCGTGGCGATTGCGCGCTGCACAGCAACCGGGCCCATCGAGCGGAACCTGGGCAGGATGTATGCGCCAAAGCAGAGCAGCCAGGCAACATAGCCTAAGACGAGTTGGATGTTGAAGAGTATTTCCGGCGGCATGGGTTCTCCAATTCGACGATGCGTTCGTCAGGGCGAATCGACGACGCCAGAAACCCGGCGCGACGACCGCGTTGCCATGTGTCCTGGTTCTGTCAGAGTGCGGGGATGCCTCTCTTGACGAGGAGAGTCATTGAAACGCTGCCGGATTCAAGGCTCTGAGCGGCATCAGCGGCCCGACGGGAATGTACTGGTGGTCAAGCAACTGGGCTTTGCCGAGCGGCAGCGCCTCCATCAGGTCTCGTGCCTCTGCCTCTGTCTTCACGTCGAGCAGGAACACGACTCCTTTGCCGTCGCCGCGCGAATACCACTCGCGAATCTTGCCGTCGAGATAGAGCTTCGTAGTTGCCTGAATCTCTTCCGGAATGATGGCCATGATTTGTTGAGGGGTTACACCCTGCCTGGCCGTCTCAATGACCAGCACTGCAGTGGTTGGAGGGATAGCTGCTCTGGGCACGCCGGAGGCGGCGGCGGGCTGCGCGTGTGCCGCCGGCGCGATGGGTAGCATTGCCATAAGAAGAGGGGTGATGAGTTTCATTGGGTTGTCCTTTCGATTCAGTTTTGGTTCTGCTGCTGCTTCATTGGATTACGACCGTACTCTTTTGAAGCAAAAAATTTATTCTTCGACGAAGGACTTGATAAAAAAGTTCCTCGCCTCCTTCAATCTCTGCTCGCGCTTTTGCGGGTCCGAAGTAATCCGGGCCGTCATCAGCGCTCCCGCCATGCTGGAGAACAACACCCTGATCTTCGCCAGCTTTTCCTCTCGCGTCCGACCGGGCATGAAGGGCAGGAGCCTCTCGCGATAGGCCTCGAGCGTTGCCTCGATCCGTCTTCGTACCGCTACCGGTTTGCGCGCAAGCTCCGGCGCAAGGGCCGCAAGCACACAACCGGCCCCCGGCGCATTCGCGTGGGCGACGCTGAGGTAACGTTCGATGATGGCCCGCAATGCCTGACCTTCAGGCGCGGACTGCGCAATTTCGACCATGCGCTCTCCCATCTCGTCGAATGCCCGCGTCACCGCTTCGACGAAGAGGTCGTCCTTGCTTTTGAAATGCCGGTAGAAGCCCCCTTTGGTCAGGCCTACCTTCTTCATCACCGTCCCGATACCGCTGGTGTCGCTGCCGTGCTCGCGGAAAGAGCGAGCGGCCACGGAGAGGATATTTTCGCGGCTCTGGGCTTTGTGTTCCTGGGAATATCGCACGCCATGAGATTACGCATGTACTCTAATGTCTGTCAAGGGTCGGAATTGTCTCTGTTCGATGCGTAAAATAGTTAAGTACCCACTTGACAATTAGCCGCGCCGGGATTAGTTAAGTATTAACTAAACTATGTGGGCGCCTCCCAACGGCGCCCATCCGAAGGAGAACCACCATGCGCAAACTCTTCGTCTTCAACCACGTCACCCTGGACGGCTACTTCGTCAGCCACAACGGAGACTTCACCTGGGCACGCAACACCATCGACGACCCCGAGTACGCCGCCTTCGAGGCCGAAAACGCCAAAGGCGACGCCGAACTTCTCTTCGGCCGCGTTACCTACGACCTGATGGTGAAGTATTGGCCCACTCCGCTCGCGGCGGAGCAGGCTCCCACCGTGGCCGCGGGCCTGAACCGGATGCCGAAGATCGTCTTCTCGCGCACGCTCAAGCAGGCCTCCTGGACCAACACGCGCGTCATCAACGGCGATCCCATCTCCGCCATCCGCCAGCTCAAGAGCGAACCCGGCCCGGACATGCTCCTGATGGGCAGCGGCACGATCATCGCGCAGCTTGCGCCCGAAGGCCTCATCGACGAGTACCAGATGATGGTCGATCCGGTCGTGCTCGGCAGCGGCCGTTCGATGTTCGAAGGCATCCCGCAGAAGCTCGCGCTCCGCCAGACAAAATCCCGCAGCTTCCAAAGCGGCAAGACCTTCCTCTGCTACGAACCGGCGGCATAAGCGAACTCCAGACAGGCGTCCGGCCTGATCCTTGAGACCAGACGCGACGCCTGCTACGCTTGGAGCTTCTCGAAGGAGACCTCAGTGAATCATCGCTCCGTCACGCACGCGACCTACACCATCGAGCGCAGCTATCCGGCGCGCCCAGAGCGCGTCTTCCGCGCCTTCTCCGACCCGGCCCGCAAGCGCCGCTGGTATGCCGAAGGCGAGCGCAAGGTCATCGGGGAGTTCACGATGGACTTCCGCGTCGGCGGTCGCGACCGGCTCGTCTTCGCTACGCCGCAAGGCTTCGAGTGCATCAGCGAGTCCATCTACCAGGACATCCGCCCCGACAGCCGCATCGTCTTTGCCTACACCATGGCCGTGAACGGCCAGTGCATCTCGTCCTCGCAGGGCACCTTCGAGTTTCTCCCCGCGCCGGACGGCACAACGCTTCTCTTCACCGAGCAGGCCGCCTTCTTTGAAGGCTCCGACGGCCCGGAGATGCGCAAAGCAGGCTGGACCGAGCTGCTCAGCGAACTCGACAATGCATTGGACTAAAAAACGAACCGAGAACTAACCGGAAAACTAAACTCGAATCATGCCTCGTCCGTCCGTCAGCATCGACCGTGTCTTCCACGCCCTGGGCGACCCCACGCGCCGCGCCATCGTCGAGCGGCTCAGCAGAGGCGAGGTCTCGGTCTCCAAACTTCACGCTCCGCTCAACATCACGCTGGCCGCCGTCGTGCAGCATCTGCAGGTGCTCGAACGGAGTGGCCTCATCCACACCACCAAGGTCGGCCGCGTCCGCACCTGCCGCATCGAGCCCAAGGGCCTCACGGTCGTCGAGCGATGGATCAACGATCGCCGCGCCCTCTGGGAGAAGCGCCTCGACCGCCTGGGGGACCTGCTCCTCGAAGACGACGACCAGGTATAGACAGCCGATTCAAGTGGGACGGTGAGCTAACATCTCCGAGAAGCCAGACACCGCCTGCCGCGCCTTCAGTGTTCACGCAGCGCCGAAGACGCGGCGCACGTTCCTCACCAAACCCTTGACACGACTGCTATCCTTAAATCAGGAGAAAAGGAGCCCGGCCATGCGCCGGGCTTTCTGCTTCCGCTGTGGTTCGGCATCGGATGTGCGCGGGGTGGTCCGGAGTTAAGTCCTTTATTGGATGGACTTTGCGCAAAAAGTGGGGGAGGGGGTATCATGCACCAGAGCACACCCGAAACACAACCATGAATCTTGCTGCCATCCAATCTGCCCTCAAGGAAAGCAACCTCGACGGCTGGCTGTTCTACGACCACCACAACCGGGACCCGCTGGCGTATGCCATTCTCGGGATCCCCGGCGGCCACATCACGCGGCGCTGGTACTACTTCATTCCCGCGCAGGGAGAGCCGCGCAAGCTCGTCCACCGCATCGAGGCGGGCAAGCTCGACACGCTGCCCGGCGCGAAGGCCGAGTACTCCTCGTGGCAGGAGCTGGAGCAGAAGCTCGAAGCCCTGCTCACCGACTCCGCGCGCGTAGCCATGCAGTACAGCCCGCGCAACGCGATCATGTACATCTCGATGGTCGATGCGGGAACCATCGAGCTCGTCCGCAGCTTCAAGAAAGAGATCGTCTCATCAGCCGACCTCGTCAGCCGGTTCGAGGCTGTGCTGACGGACGCGCAGATTGCGACGCACTATGAAGCGCAACGCCGGCTCGACAGCATCCTTGAAGCGGGATGGAAGGAGATCGGCTCGCGCGTCCGCGCCAACTCGCCGGATGCGCATGAATTTGGCATTGTGCAGTTTCTCCAGGCGGCCATCGAACGCGAAGGGCTCATCACGGAGTTCGGCCCCAATGTCTCGGTGGGCCCCAACTCAGCCGACTCGCACTACGAACCCACGGCTGCCTCGTCAAAGCCGATTCGGCGCGGCGACTTCGTGCTGATCGACATCTGGGCCAAGCTGGCCAACGACCCTGCGGCCGTCTGGTACGACATCACATGGACCGCTGTCGTGGACCGTTCGCCGACGCAGCGCGAGCAGGAACTCTTTACCACGGTGCGCAACGCGCGCGACGCTGCCATCGCCGCTGTCGAAAAAGCCTTCGTCTCCAGCACGCCGATTGCGGGCTACCAGGCAGACGACGCCTCCCGCTCGGTGATTCGCGCGGCGGGCTTCGCGCACTGGTTCACGCACCGCACAGGACACAACATCGGTACGGAATTGCATGGCAACGGCGCGAACCTCGACAATCTCGAGGCGTATGACACGCGGCTCATCCTGCCCAACACCTGCTTCTCCGTCGAACCGGGCATTTATTTTCCCGGCGAGTTCGGCGTGCGCAGCGAGGTCAATATGATGACCCGTCCCGGGAAGGCGGAAGTCACCGGCCCGCGCCAGACGGAGCTGGTGCGTATCTAGCTTGTATGACGTTTCCCTCATGGGATCGAAGCGATTTGCGTTGGGCGGAGAGTAGAAGCTCGAGGCTAAAGAGTTCATGTGAGAACTGCGAGCATTGCCGCTGTCTGTGAGAAGAATACGGGGGTCTCTCCACTGCGGCGGCAAAATGCGCCGCCTTCGGTCGAGATGACGTGCTTTGTAGACGGTTTGGCCGGTGACGCGATGAGGTCTGACATTGCGCCATTTCAAAACATCTGACTTGGCGCCATTTCAGAACATCTGACTTACGCCATTTCAGAACATTTGACTTGCGCCATTTCAGAACATTTGACATTACGCCATTTCAAACAAAGGCTGAATGAGAGTTTCGCTAGCTGCTATCATCGAAAGCAAGATGCCCACCAATGCTCAGGCCCCGGCCCGCACCGCCGGACAATCCTCTTCCCTGCCGGTCATGGTCCTCATCGCGGGCTGGCTCGTCCCGGGCGCAGGACACTTTCTGCTGAAGAAATGGATTCGCGGCACGCTGCTGTTTATCTCCATCGTGGCCATGTTCTCGATCGGAATCGCGCTGAAGGGTAAGGTCTACACGCCCAATACCAGCGAGCTGCTCGACGTGCTGAACTTCGTCGGCGACCTGGGCAATGGTCTGCTCTATCTGATTGCCCGCGTGGTGGGACTGGGCACCGCGCCCGTTGAGCTGGCTACGGCGGATTACGGCACCAAGTTCATGGTGGTCGCCGGACTGCTGAACATCATCTCCGCCGTCGATGCTCACTCGCTGGCGACCGGGAGGAAGAACTCGTGACCCTGACGCACTTCAGCGCCGTGCTGATCTTCTCCTTCTTCACAGCGGTCGTCTTCGGAATCACGCAGCGTTCGGAGCCGCGGCTGATGGTTCGCTTCGCTGCCTTCACGTTCGTCATCTTCGTCGGCGGAACGATTGCGGCGAGCTGGCTGATGTGGCTCATCAAACACTGACGCGGAAGAAGCCTCCTGGAATCGAAGCAGATTACGGCGCGGGCCCGAGCTGCCTTGTTCGCAGGACCAAAGCCCTGCGCTCCCACCTAAGCACGTCGATTGAGTCTCTTCGCGGCCACGCGAGCGTGAGGTTTCACGACGGATTGGCGTGATTCTACCGCGCGAGCCGGGCTAATTCATGTGAATCGAAGGGGTTGCAGGGCGGCTGGCAGCGGTTTTCCGGCTGCGGGGCTGAGATGCCCGTATGACGCTTTGGAGAACTGCTCGCCGGTTACTCTCGTAATCTGATGCAAATCCTTGTAGCTTCGTCACTTCGCCCATCGTATTCTGCACATAATTCGACGGTGGCAGGATGATTGTACGGCGAACAGAGACAGAGACCGCTAGTGCAAGGGCCATTTGGACACGAGAACTGCTTAGCTCCGATCCGGAGCTTGAGTGCCAGGAACTGACAACCCTGGCATCTGTGATCTGTGGAACTCCCTTGGGATTGGTTACGCTGCTTGATGAGCGGAGCCAGTGGTCTCGCGCGTCCGAAGTGCTGAGGCTCGGCGATACTCCGCGCGAGGCGGCGTTCTGCGCCCATGCGATCCGGCAGGACGGGTTGTTTGTCGTCAAAGATTCGCTGATGGACTCGCTGTTTTCGACGAATCCGCTGGTCGTCGTCGAGCCCACGATTCGCTTCTACGCTGGAGTTGCGCTGGAGACGCCGGATGGCCACCGGTTCGGCACGCTGTCGGTCATCGACACCGTGCCCCGGATTCTGACGGCCGAACAGGACATGACGCTACAGGTGCTGGGGCGGCAGGCGAGTGCCCGGTTGGAGCTGCTGATGCAGCGGAAGACGCTGGACCAGGCGCTGGTGGAACGGGAGTCGGCGCAGGCGGGGCTGCGTGCGAGCGAAGAACTGTTTCGCGCATTTATGAATGCCAGCCCGTTTCTGAGCTACATCAAGGACGCGGCAGGACGGCTGCTCTTCTACAACAAGAGCTTTGCGCAGCGATTCGGCATCAGCGAGTATGCGTGGCTGGGGCGCTCGGATGAGCAACTCTGGTCGCGCAAGCTGACCAAATCGGTTCGCGCGCATGACCTTGAGGTGATGGCCAGCGGGCGGATTGTGGAGTCGGAGGAACATATCCGCGACGCTGACGGAACGGTGAGTTCGCTGCGCTCGTTCAAGTTTCCCTGTCATGACTCGGCCGGCAACATGCTGCTGGCGGGTGTGGCTGTGGACATTACCGATGCGGTTGCGCACAAAGAAGAGTTGGAGCGGTATCAGCGCGAACTGGAAGAGGCGAACGACCAACTGCGCCGTCTGGCCGTGACCGATGAGCTGACTGGGTTGAAGAACCGTCGGGCGTTTGAGGAACGGCTGGTGATGGAGTTCTCGATGGCGCGGCGGCGCAAGCGCGACCTGGCTGTGCTGCTGCTGGATGTGGACGACTTCAAGGCGATCAATGACCGCTTCGGCCACGCTGCGGGCGATGAGGTGCTGCGCAGGCTGGGAATGATTCTGCGGACGACCGTGCGCCTGCCCGATCTGCCTGCACGGTACGGTGGCGAGGAGTTTGCCGTGCTGCTGCCTGAATCCGGCGAAGAGGGAGCGATGGGGCTCTCGCGGCGCATTATGCAGCGGGTGGCTACGGAGGAGTGGGAGCATGAGCCGGTGACGATCAGCATCGGAATGGCGGCTATGAATGAGTCGCTCGAGAATGGCTTCCAGTTGGTGGACCTGGCCGATGATGCTCTCTATGCGGCCAAGCGCGCGGGGAAGAATCGCATGATGGCGCATAGCGGATAGCGGTGGTTTGTCGGTTCCGCACTCGGACTGCCGCCCAGGAATGAGGAAAAACAGATACCTTCGCTTCGCTACGGAATGGAAATGCCAAAGGGCGGGCTGTCTGAGTGAGTTCATACCGGCATAGCGGATAGGAGTACTATTGAACTGCCGCCCAGGAGAGATGCAATGCATGTTCATTTGATTGCAGAGATCGCCGCAGGAATTGCTATCGTAGCAACCGTTGCATACCTTGTCCTCGGAATCTGGGGCATCAGAACCCTGCGCGATATCAGAGACGCGGTTCGGGACAACAAGCGTTAAAAGGGCGAACGGTTCGATGCAGCCCTTGCAGCAAAAGAGGCGCTCCTTTTCGGGAGCGCCTCGCGTTTGAGTCTTCGGCTTGAACGTTAGGATTCGCTTTCGCCTTCGGAGCCCTCGGCAGCCTTCTGCTCTTCGAGCTGCCTGGCGAGCTCTTCGCGCTTCTTGGTGCGGGCGTCGGCGCGCTTCTTCGCCTTCTCGTTGAGTTCCTTCTCGGCTCCGAGGAGTTCGATGAAGGCCATCTCGGCGGCGTCGCCCTGGCGTGCGCCGGTGCGGATGATGCGGAGATAGCCGCCGTTGCGGTCGCCGTAGCGCGGGGCTACCGTGGCGAAGAGGCGGTCCACTGACTCGGGAGTCATCAGGTAGGCTGCGGCCTGACGGCGGGCGTGGACGGTGCCGCGCTTGCCGAGGGTGATCATCTTCTCGACGAGCGGACGGGCGGCCTTGCACTTGGTGATGGTGGTCTCGATACGGTCCGTGAGGATGACGGAGGTGACGAGGTTGCGCAGAACGGCGCGGCGGTGGCTGGTGTTGCGGCCTAGTTTGTAGCCCGCATTACGGTGACGCATGGTGATCTCCTTCG
>NZ_DASUBE010000113.1:0-18056 GCF_035763405.1 Edaphobacter sp. | reverse complement strand
CACTCTACGAAACCGACACCAGCTTCGCGCGCTACTACGAATAGCCCTCATGCACCTCATCGAACTCTACAAATCCGTACAGGGAGAATCCTCCTTCGCCGGGCTGCCGTGCATCTTTGTGCGCCTGGCGGGGTGCAACCTCCGCTGCGCCTGGTGTGACTCCGAGTACACCTTCACCGGCGGCAAGGCGTTTACGCTCGACGAGATCGAAGCGCAGATCAAGGCGCTCTCACCCTGCACTCTCATCGAGTTCACGGGCGGTGAGCCGATGTTGCAGGCAAAGGAACTACTCCCGTTGATGGAGCGACTGCTCGCCGAGCGCTACACCTTGATGATCGAAACCTCAGGCGAGCGCCCGCTGGCCGACGTTCCAAAGGCAGTCCATAAAATCGTGGACGTGAAGTGTCCGGGCGCAGGAGCTGCGGCAAACACCTTCCGCCTCGAAAATCTCGACACCCTCACGCGCAACGACGAGGTGAAGTTCGTCCTCTCCGACCGCACGGACTATGAGTTCGCCCGCGACTTCATCCACCAACACGCCCTCGAAAAAAGAGCCGGACAGATTCTTCTCAGCCCCGCATTCCAGAAGACTCCCAGCCCGCAGCGCACCGCCGACAACATGGCGCTCGACCCACGCAAGCTCGTCGAGTGGATGCTGGCCGACGGCCTGCCCGCACGACTCTCCCTCCAGATCCACAAGTTCATCTGGGAACCGATGAAGAAGGGCGTCTAACGGCCTATCTTCCGAAGCGGCGCGGCCACAGGTATGAGAAGACATTTACGCGACGCAGTCCGAACCATACAGCCAGTGCAAGAAGCTGGGCGTAAACGATCCACACCACAGCCAGACCGATTGGCGTGTCTCCGAAACCATTAACCAGCAGTGCCACAAGCGTGACCGCAAGGACCACCAGCGAAGCCGCCATTGCCCATTGCCCATAGTGCGTTGGGTGCAGAGTGATTGTGCGACGCGCAGCATAACCATGCGCGGGGCCACGCGCAGGAACCCGGCTGGCAACACGCGCGGCGAAGCCGCTGGGAACGGCCACTTCAGGCCGCGTCTCCAGCGCCTGAACAATCTTCATGTCGAGCGACCTTTCAATCGCTTCGTTCGGATTGACAGCCTCGTTCGAGTTCATGGCTTCGCTGTGCATAGCTCGCTCCTTCCCCTGGGCCTGTTCGCAGATACGTTCGCGGGCCTGTTTGTGGATATACCCGCCAGCCCCTCGCGCATCTTCTTTCTTCCGCGATGCAGATGCGTCCTGATCGTGCCAATCGGCATCCTGAGCACCTCGGCAATCTGCTCATACGTCCGTTCTTCCTGATGATAAAGAACCAGCACAGTACGCTCCACCTGGCTCAGCTTGTGCAACTGATCTTCAACGCCCAGCCTGAATTCATTTTCGGAAAGCTGCTGCTCCGCGTTCGGGCCGGGATGCTCCAGCCGGTCCTCCCAACCCGAGACCTCGTCCGAGATAGACACTGTCGACTGTGCGTGTCGCTTCCTTCGCTTCCACTCATTCTGCGCAACGTTGACGGTAATGCGATAAAGATAAGTCGAGAGCAGCGCCTCGCCGCGAAAGCCGGGCAGCGCACGATACAGCCGCAAAAAGACCTCCTGCGCCAGATCTTCAACGTGCTCCCGGCTGCCGGTCAGACGCACCAGCGTGCTGAAGACCATCGTCTGGTGGTCGCGGACAATCTGCTCGAAGTTGAAGTCGGTCGCCAAGGAAAAGTTAGACCACGCACCTGGCTCAAAGTTTCACGCCGCATGGTGAAACTTTGCAAATGGGCCGTGGTCTAACGCGGGCAGAAAGTGAGGTAAGTCATGCACGAAGCCATTTCGTCCCCCTTCATTGTGCCGGTCGTGGCCATGTTAATCCCGATTGTTGCCATCATTGGCGGTATCTGGTCGCACATACATCAGGCTCGGGTCAACGCCGATCAGCGGATAGCCATGATCGCCCGCGGCATGTCCATCGACGAGATGGAACGTCTTCTGGGAAAGCCGGGCGAAGAGATGCGCCCGCCCAAGGACCCGCTCCGCAGCCTGAGCAACGCCCGCCGCGCAGGCATTGTCCTGGTGTCGGTCGGGCTCGGCCTGATTGCGTTTTTCCTCGTACTGACCGCAATCCTGCAGGTACATGAAGTGCTCTCCGGGGCGGCTGCCGGCCTGATTCCGCTGGCCATCGGCATCGGCTTCTTCATCGACTACTATCTCCAGAAGCGCGAACTTTCGCGCTTCGGGATGGAGGTCGACAACGATGTGACCACGGGCAGCCAGGCGGGCTGACGCGGCCGCCGCCGCTTGCTCAGGAGTGCGCGTTGAGAAACCGTGCAAGGCCATAGGCCGCTGCCGCCGCCACGCCTCCAATCAGGACCGTCTGCACGGCACTGCGCAGCCATCCCGTCCCGACGAGCTTTCCTTTCAATGCGCCGAACACTCCCAACGCCAGCAGCGTAATGACAACCGAGAGCTTCAGCGCGGCAAAGTTGTCGCTGACCAGCATGTACGGCAGCAGAGGAATAAAGCCACCGGCAATGTACGATGCCGCAATCGTCAGGGCCGAGCGATATGCCCGATTCGGCTCCGGCTCTTCAAGTCCCAGCTCAAAGCGCATCATAAAGTCCACCCACGCCGTGGGATTCTGCTTCAGCGCGCTCAGAACAGGTGCGGCGCTCGCCCGATCAACCTCGTACTGCTCAAAGATCTCGTAGATCTCTTCTTCTTCGTCGTGGGTCCGCTCCACGATCTCGCGCGCTTCGCGGTCGCGTTCGGAGACATAGTGTTCCGCATCTCCGCGTGCGGCCAGGTAGCCCCCCAGCCCCATTGCAATCGAGCCTGCGGCAATCTCCGCCAGTCCCGCAAGCACCACAATGTGCGACGAGGCCACGGCCCCTGAAAGTCCGGCGGCAAGCGCGAAAGGAACCGTCAGTCCGTCGGAGAGTCCGATGACAATGTCGCGGACCACCTCAGTTGACTCAAAGTGACCTTCTATGTGCGGCGTGTGGCTATGTAGACCGTGGCCGCGCGGGGCTTTAGCTGCGTCGCTCATGCCCGTAGTGTAGTCGAGAGCCGTCCAGTCGTCCTGCAGGACAGCAAAGTTTTTAGGAACGAAACCGCGTCTTTCTCCGTAGGAAAGCGTCAGTATGAGCACAGACTGAAACGGGTTGCATGACATCAGATATGTGCAAAATGCGATGGAGAAGTGCCGTCTCGGGCAGCGTGGTGCTGCTTCTGCTGGCTGTCGCTGTCTGCGTACAGCCCCGGGCTCGCGCGCAGGAAGAGCCTGGACCCGGTGAAGGACGCCCGGTCTTTGCCGGAGGCCAGATGGTGCGCGGTACGGTGACAGCCGTCAACGGCGATCACCTCACCGTGAAGACGGATCAGGGCGAGGTCTATCAGGTGGCCGTCTCCGCAAACACGCGCGTGATGAAAGAGCGCCAACCGCTGAAGCTGGCTGACATCAAGCCGGGCGACGGCGTAGGCGCAATGGGCGTCATGGACGCCCCCACAAAGACGATCCACGCCGTGTTCGTCGCAGTCATGGACGCCGACCAGGTGCGTAAGGCGCGCGAAGGGCTGGGCAAGCTCTACATCACAGGCAAAGTCATGGCAGTCGATATGGACGCGCTGAAGATCACCGTGCTCCGGCCCGATGGAGTAAGCCAGGTCATCGGCGTCGATGAAAGCACCTCCTTCCGGCGCGGCGGGCGCTCCATGGCTTCCATGATGAACGGAAGCGGCACGGTGGAGCCGCGCAGCGCACAGAATAGCGGAGCCGACGAAAGCATCACGCTCGCCGACGTGAAGGTGGGCGACCGCGTGATGGGTCGCGGCGGTATGAAGAACGGTGTATTCGTGCCAACGGAACTGGGCGTGGTCGATCCTGCCACGATGCGGCAGCGGCGGCAGCGCGGCGCCGGCGAAGCAGGAACGGGCAACCAGGGTGCGCCTTCGCATTCGCCGCAGGCAGGCTCTGGAGCGCAACCGCAATGAAGAGTTTTCCAGATTCAAACAGCTTGGTGGATTCGATGAGGACCTCGTGCAGAAATTGATTCGATTGGCAATGGCAGGCGCGGTGTTGTTTTTGGGGACTGCGGTCGAGCGTGCGGTGGCGCAGAGCACGCCCGTGCAGCCCGCGTCGGCAAACGTCTCGGCTGTGGCAACGGCGGGCGGAACGATCTCCGGCTCAGTTAAGGCAGGCGCAGTACCGTTGCCGGGCGTCGCAGTCACAGCATCCAACACGCTCACCGGAAAGAAGTACGCGACCACCACGGACGTGAACGGCGCGTATTCCATGAAGGTCCCGCGCGACGGGCGCTACGTCGTCAAGGCTGAACTGGCGGCGTTTGCCACAGAGACGAAAGAGGTGCTCGTCAACGCAAACGGCGCGGACGGCGGCAAGCCGCAGCAGGTTGCTGAGTTCGCAATGCAGTTGGCATCGCGCGTGGCTGCGCAAGAGGCGCGGCAGCAGTCGCAGCAGGCAGGAACTGCCAACGCGCTGGCCGGAGCATTTGCGCGTGGAACGCAAGCATTGAGCCTTTCCGGCGAGAGCGCCGATATCTCTGACGCAAGCACAGGAGCGGGAGACACCGGTACGCAGATGCCTTCACTGGCAAATCTCGGCAACTCCGACGCCTCAGCCTCCGACTCAGTAACCGTCAGTGGCCAGATGGGCGAGACCAACGGCCTGGCCAACTTCAGCGAAGACGAAATTCGTCAGCGCGTTCAGGACGCGATGGAGCAGGCGCGCAGACAGGGCGGCGCAGTCGGCGACATGGCCAGTATTGTCTCGGGAATGCTCGGCAACATGATGGGCCCCGGCGGTGGCGGCAGGCGCGGATTTCGCGGAGGTCCCGGCGGGGGTGGGCGCGGCGGGTTTCGTGGATTCAACCCAACCGCTCCGCACGGCGCCATCTTCTATCAGGGAGGCAACGGCGCGCTCGACGCCGCTCCGTTCTCAGTACCCGCGGCGCTTGGCGAGCCTGGAGCGCAGGTGGTCAAACCCTCGTCCATGCAGAACCGCTTCGGTGTCAGCTTTGCCGGGTCGCCCTTCATCCCCGGCCTTGTCCAGGCCAGCACAAAGCAGTTCGTCTTCTTCAATCTCACCGGCCAGCGCAACATCACCCCGCGCATCTTCAACGGAACCGTGCCGACGCTCGATGAGCGGAGCGGCAACTTCTCCGCGCTCGCCCAGACGCTCTATGATCCTGCCACCGGGCAGCCGATTCCGGGTAACAATCTGAACAACGCCGAGACGCCCATCTCCGCGCAGGCGCTCGCGCTGCTCAAGTTTTATCCCGCGCCGAATGTGCCCAACGCAGGCGCGCTCAACAACTACCAGACGGTCACGAACGCCGGGCAGAACTCGACGTCCGCCTCATTGCGTTACGTCCGCAACTTCGGCCAGAACGCAGGCTTCGGCAGAGGCTTCGGTCAGCGGCGGCAAAATGGTCCCGCCACACTCGGCCAGAACATCAACTTCAACGGCAGCTACTCGCACTCGGCCAGCGATGTCAGGACGATCTTCCTCCCGCTCGGCGGCCGCACCGAGAGCACCGGTTACGGCATCACCGCCGGTTACTCGCTCACCTACGGACGCTTCCGCAACAACGCCTCGCTCAACTGGAACCGCTCCCACGCAACCACCGAAAACTACTTCACCAATGGCGCGACGAACCCGGCAGCAGATGCAGGCGTTCTGATAGGCAACTCCACCATCCAGTCAAACCCGTTCTACTACGGTGTCCCATCGCTCTCCTTCGGCGGCTCAACCGCCTTCACCGGACTCGGCAACACCACGCCCAGCGAGACCATCAACCAGACCATCTCCGTCAGCGACTTCATCAGCTATCGCAAAGGCAAGCACAACATGCGCTTCGGCGTGGACATTCGCCGCGTCCACGCGGACTCCATCGGCGCCGGTTCGCCGCTCGGCTCTTTCAGCTTCACCGGTTACGCCACGCAGAATCCAGCAGCTAACTGCGTGTCATCATCCACAACCACCTGCCCCGTCGTACCCGCCAGCGGCAACGGCTTCGCCGACTTCCTGCTTGGCCTGCCGCAGAAGGCAGCCGTGCAGGCTGGCCTCTACAAAACCTATCTGCGTGCAAACGTCTATGACTGGTATGCGCAGGACGACTGGCGCGCGCTCGCAAACCTGACTCTGAACTACGGCTTGCGCTATGAGTACTTCTCGCCCTATATCGAAAAGAACAACCGGCTCGTCAACCTCGACCACAACGCCGACTTCACGGCCATCGAAGCTGTTCAGCCCGGCCAGCACGGAACCGACAGCGGCACATTTCCGCGCTCGCTCGTCAATCCTGACCGCAGCATGTACGCGCCGCGCGTAGGGTTTGCCTACAGGCCAAAGCAGAAGCTCTTCAAAGAGCTGGTGATTCGCGGCGGATACGGCCTCAACTTCAACACCGGCCAGTACAGCTCCATTGCGCGGCAGCTTGCCAACCAGCCACCCTTCGCCGTCACTCAGACCAACATCGCCGGACAGCAAGGCTGCGGAACGCTCGCCCAGTTCTCGTTGGCCGGGGCCTACAACTGCTCCAATGCTCCGGTCCAGAACAACTACAGTGCAAACCTCAACTACCGTCTCGGCCACGTGCAGATATGGGACCTCGACATTCAGCACACGCTGCCCATGGGCATCGTGATGAACGTCGGCTACGACGGCTCCACCGGCGGCAACCTCGACATTATCCGTGCGCCGAACCGCACGCCGAACGGTGTCCGGAACACCGGTGCGCAACCCTTCGACTACGAAGACTCGCTCGGCTACTCGCGCTTCAACGCGCTGCGCGTGAACCTCCGCAAGCGGATGCAGAAGGGCATCGCGCTCGGCGGCACCTATCAGTACGGACACTCCATCGACAACGCTTCGTCCATCGGTGGAGGCTCGGGCACCGTCGCCCAAAACGACCAGGACCTGAAGGCCGAAGAAGGCAACAGCTCCTTCGACGTGCGCCAGCGGCTTACGGGCAACTGGGTCTTCGAGCTTCCATTCGGGCCCAACCGCGCGCTGCTCTCGAAGGGCGGCTTCTGGTCCAAGGCGCTCGACGGCTTCTCCCTCTCGGGCGACTACTCGATTGCGACCGGCAGCTACTACACCCCGAACTACGTCCTGACCGTACAGGAGACAGCCTCCGGCTCCAGCAACTCGCTCCGTCCAAACCGCAACTTCAGCATGCCAATTCAGGGCCAGAAGCGGCTGGGCAACTGGTTCAATGCATCTGCATTCTCCGCGCCCGCAGCAGGCCAGTTCGGCACCGCGTCGCGTAACTCGATCCAGGGCCCGGGCACCAAATCAGTAGACGCTTCACTTTCGAGGAGCGTCTCGCTCGGCGAAACGCGCTCCTTCGAGGCGCGCGTGACGGCGTCCAATGTGTTCAACATGGTCGAGTACTCGGGCATCAACACCACGCTCAATTCGCCGACCTTCGGCCAGGTCACGGGAACCGCCTCCATGCGCTCCCTCACCTTCATCGCACGGTACAGGTTCTAGAAAAGGTTCATTGGTTATCTTCGAGGTTGCGGCAATGAGACGGCAGATATAGAGAATGGTGACAAGTGTGATTGCACGACGGATATTGCTGACTGCGCTGGCTGCGACGCTGGCTGGCGCTCCCTTGGCTGCGCGGGCGCAGCAGGCAAACTCCAACGGCACCTTCACGCTCAAGGTGCAGAGCAACATCGTGCTCACCAACGTCGTCGTGCGCGACAAGAAGACGGGTGAGTTAGTCAAGGGGCTCAAGGCGAGCGACTTTACCATCCTCGAAAACGGAAAGCCGCAGAAGCTCGCCACCTTCGACTTCCAGAGCGTGGATGAAGCCGCTGTGCTGCACGAAAACTCGACCGTCACCGGCAAGGCCACCGTCGCCGATCTGCTGAACCAGAACTTCGCCGCCCAGCCCGCCGCGCTCAAAGACCACCGGCTCATCGTCATGTTCTTCGACCTCAGCAGTATGCAGCCGGAAGATGTAGACCGCGCAGTACAGGCCGCACAGGATTACATCAATAACAAGATGCAGCCCGCCGATCTGGTCGCGCTCGTCAGCCTCGACACCTCGCTCAGCATGGACCAGGACTTCACCGCCGACAAAGCCCTGCTGCTGCGCGGCGTCGGCCGCTACAACGGCACCGAAGGCACAGGCCTCGCCAACGGCAGCGAAGGCGGCGACTCCAGCAACTCAGCCGACGACGCATCCAGCTTCACCGCCGACGACAGCGAGTACAACGCGCTCAACACCGACCGCGAGATGTACGCCATCCGCGAAATTGCCAAAAGCCTCGAGCGTGTTGACCAGCGCAAGAGCCTGCTCTACTTCTCCGGCGGTGTGACCAGGCAGGGCATTGAAAACCAGGCCAGCGTGCGTGCCGCAACCAACGAGGCCGTCCGCGCGAACATGGCCATCTACAGCGTCGATTCGCGCGGACTCGAGGCGCTCCCGCCCGTCGGCAGCGCCTCCACCGGCAGCCTGCGCGGCACGTCAGCCTATAGCGGCGGAGCGATGCAGAGCAAGCTCGACGCCAACTTCGGTTCGCAGGAGACCATGGCCACCCTCTCCACCGACACCGGCGGCAAGGCCTTCTTCGACTCCAACGACTTCGCTCCTGCCTTCCAGCAAATCCAGCACGACACCGAGGCTTACTACATCCTTGGCTTTCACTCCACCAACCCCGCGCACGACGGCAGCTACCGCCGCCTCACCGTCAAGTTGAACCGAAGCGACGTCAAACTCGACTATCGTCCCGGCTACTACGCGCCCGCCGACTTCCAGCACCAGAAGACCGAAGACCGCGAAGAAGCATTGATGGAGCAGATGCGCAGCGACCTACCCGCAACCGATGTTGCCGTCTATCTGCAGGCACTCTACTTCAGGCTCGCTGACAATCGCTTCTTCGTGCCCATCTCGCTCATCGTTCCCGGCTCGCAGATTCCGTTCCTCAAAAACGGCGACAAGGACAAAGCCAACATCGACATCATGGGCCAGGTGAAGAACGCGCAGGGCATCATCGTCGGCAACGTGCGCGATACCGTCAAGCTCGCGCTCGACCAGGCCCAGCAGGTCCAGCGAAAGAACATCCAGTACTCCACCGGATTCACGCTCGCGCCCGGCCGCTATCACCTGAAGTTCGTCGTGCGTGAAAACCAGACCGGCGCCATGGGCAGCTTCGAGACCGACCTCGATGTGCCCGACATGAAGAAGCTTCCACTCAAGCTCAGCTCCGTCGTGCTCTCCAGCCAGCGCACGCCCGACACAAAAAAGTCCACAAACCCGCTGGTACGCGACGGCGTCGAATGGATTCCAAATGTCCCGCACGTCTTCCGTCAGAACCAGCACCTCTACTTCATGTACGAGGTCTACGAGCCCTCACGCGAGAAGTCGGCCACGCCTCCCGCGCCTTCACCCGGCCTGACGCGACGGCCCTCCGGAGCAATCCGCGTGCTCACCAGCATCGAGTTCCTCAGCGGCGGAGTCAAGGTGTACGAAACGCCGCTGGTTGAGGCCGACGCCATCAACACGCCCGATCGGGACGCCGTCTCGTTCCAGTTCGATGTGCCGCTAACCCAACTGAAGCCGGGCACTTATGTATGCCAGATCAATGTCATCGACGACGCTGGCGGCAGCTTCAGCTTCCCCCGCATGGCCCTGATGGTACGCCCCCCGGCCGCTCCCGCATCCCCGGCAACCCCGTCCGCTCAAACCGCCTCAGCCACCGCGCCGTAGTTTCGTTTGACATTCGCCTCCATTAGGACGACGATTTGAACGTACCTTCCGGAGGTACGCCATGAGCACGTGTCTTCGTACGATGTGTTTGCTCGTCCTCTCTGGCCTGCTGATCACCGGTGCACGTGCGGCGGCGCAGCAGGACCCCATGAATCCTGACCAGATGCGCGCTTTCGAGCACGCCAATCCGCAGTGGCCTGACATTCAGGCCCACCTTCCCGACCCGGCTACAGCCAGCTCGCAGGATTTGGAGACCGCGGCCGACGTACTGCGTGCCCGCCGCTTTCCCCAGGACGCACTGGACTACTACATGTACGCCGCCCAGCGCGGAGGCAAGGAAGTCACGCTCCTCAACAAGATGGGAATTACAGAGCTGAACCTGGGCCACAATGATCGCGCGCGTGTCTATTTCGAGCGCGTTATCAAGCTGAAGAAGAAAGACGCCGAAGGCTGGAACAACCTCGGTGCGGTCGAGTACGTGGACGGGCGCAATGGCAGCGCCATCTACGACTACAAGCGCGCCATCAAGCTCAACAAGAAGGGCGCCACCTATCACTCCAACCTCGCAACGGCCTACCTGCAAGAGAAGGACTGGCGCAACGCACGCAAAGAGTACGCCGCGGCGCTGAAACTGGATCCTGGCCTCTTCAATCACAGCGATTCGTCCGGCGTTGTCGCACGCATGTTGACTACCGAAGACCACGCCCGCTTCTGTTTCGAGATGGCGCGCATCTTCGCTGGCTACGAAGACGTGCCGAACATGCTGCACTACCTCGGCATGGCCAGCGAAGGCGGCTTCGACATCCTCGAAGCCATGGACCGCGACTCAGTGATGAAACGCTACAGCAAAGACCCGCGTGTACTGTTGCTCGTCCGCAACGCGCGCGCGCTACGCACCACGGGACGCGCCTCCGTCGATAACGTGACCGGAGCCATTCCTCCGCTACAGCCGTCTCAACAGGCTCAGCACGAGTGATCCTCGTCGCGGTACGGGCAGTGGCGGCACCCTGAGTTGCAGCAATAGCCGCGCTTCAGGTGATACGCGGCGGTGAAGACCAGATACGGTCCTTCGTAGTAGAAATCTTCCGGAAGCAGTTCTGTGTGTTTCTCGTCTGCCTGCGCCGCGGCTCCGTCCTTGGGTGTGTCGGGCATCACTGAAACAATCCTGTACTCCCTGATGCAACAGACGCTGCAATCATCGCGGAAGAAAGTTGGCTGACGGACTCTTCAGCCATAGTGTCCGTCTCGCCTTCGCGGTACGCCATCCCATTGCGGTACAAAACCTGCTTGCCCGGAACCGCGGCAACGCGCTCGCCGGGAAGAAGGATACCCATCAGGTTCAGTGGATCCGCTCCTGCAACAGCAATCGTTGCAGGGCACTCGCGGTGACGCGCCGCGCGCAGCGACTCCATCGCCTCCGGCAGCGCATACTGTTCGCCGCCAAAGCCCGTCACAAAGCGGCCTCCGCGCACCTCGCCCCGCGCCTCAAGACGCCGCAGAATACCCAGCAGGTCGCGCCAGCGCGGAGCGTTCGACTCGCGCGCAAGCAGATCGCGGAACAGCACGCCATAGCGTGCAAGAAGCTGACGCGCAAACGACTCCAGCGCGGCATCGGTGCGGCGTGCCTGCTCCACACGCGAAGGTGCGGCATGGACCTCTTCGGCAAACAACGCCCACCGTCCGGCGGAGCTGCGCGCCTTGCGCTTACCCGCGTCTTCGTTGGCTGCAAGTTTGCGCTGCGGGTCCATCATTGAACGAAGCTGGTCAAACCCATCCGCAGCGGCTAACCCTGCCGTGGCCAGCTCCCAAAGCGCCTGCTGCGTCTCGTGGCGCGTGAGGCCAAGGATGCGCTGAATATCGTTTGAAAAACACGCCCCGCGTTCCTGAAGCAGTGCGCGTAGCCGAAGCGCCTCAGGGCTCAGCGCCTGCTGCAACCGCGCCTCTTCCACCGACTGTCGCGCCAGCGCAAGAGGAAGCCAGTCCGCAGATTCACGCAGATAAAACGTGATCGGCGCGGCGTTGGTAGGAATCACGCGCCGGGGAGCAGGCGCCGCATCGCCTGCCTTCTCGCCCGCGAACCACGCCGGATGCGGCGAGATGCGCCCCCACCCCACAGCCCCCGAAAGGCAAAGATTATCCAGCCACCGCCGATCATAGCCCGCGACACGCGCAGGCAGCAGCGTGCGCTCCCACTCAATCGCCGGGGCCTCGAAACCTTCAAGCTGACGCAGCGCCTCAAGAACTCCATCTTCGCCGCTCAGTTGCGTCTGCGGCGCAAGATGCTGCCAGCCCAGCAGCCATCGCATGAAGACAGCCGGGGCGACCGGCTCAACCTGCTTGCGCAGCGTGTTCATCGTGCGGCGATGAATACGCTGCAGAATGCGTCGCTCGCACCATTCGATGTCACAATCGTCGGATGCGGCAGGATACTCGAAGACCCCACGCATCAACGTTCCCTGCATCTCCATCGCAAGAAAAGCCTGCAAGACATCAGCCGGTTCAAGATCGAGCGAAGCAGCAAAAGCCCGCGCCGTAGTCGGTCCCAAAATCTGCAACCACCCCTGAACGCATTGCCTCAAAGCATCTTCTTTTGAAACATCCGTCGGAGAACCGCTCAGCGCAGCAACATGCGGAACGCGCTCCTCGGCAATCCAGCATGCAATGCCGTTCAGGTCCGTCGTTCGCGCACGTCCAGCGCGTGCAAGCCGCTCGTAAAACTCCGGCCAGTGCCTCGCCTCGGCAACATCAACGAACGCAAGCGGCAGCGCGACCAGCGCATGAAGCAGATCATGCAGCTCGTGTTCGTCACGCAGATCAGGAAAGCACTCTCGCCGAACCGCATCAATCGCGTCCTGGTCGAGCTTCCCCGAAGCCTCCGGCAAGCTGCGGCCCAGCGTCGTCGCCCGCGCGCGCCGCTCCTCCAGCCCGGCCTCATCAAGATACGCAAAAGGATTGGCATTCAGCAGCTCGTGCGCAAACTGCGACGGCGTAGGCGTGTCCACCGCAAGACACCGAATCGATCCGTCTCTGATCCCTCTCAGCACCTCGATCAGCCCATCCAGGTCCATCGCCTCGTGCAGCGTGTCCTTCATCACCTCATCCACCAGCGGGTGCGCGGGAATCTCGATGTCGCCCTCGATGTTCTCAAAACACGCCGCCGCCTGCGGAAACACACTCGCCAACAGGTCTTCCGAGCGTGTCCGCTGAATCTGCGGCGCAACGCGCTTGCCCTTCGAGAAGCGCAGCAGTTGCAGGCTGCGGTTCGCCGCCCATCGCCATCGCGTCTTGAAGATGGGCGAAGCCAGCGCCGCCTGCTCCAGCAGTTCTTTCGTCGTCTGCTCCGTCAGAAACTGAAAGACATCGCTCAGCGGAAAGCTGTGCTGCTCAGCCAGTGAGATGTTGATGCCGTTGTCTGTCGCCGCTGCCTGCAACTCAAAGTTGAATCCGCGACAGAAACGTTTGCGCAGCGCCAGCCCCCACGCTTTGTTGATGCGCCCTCCGAACGGCGCGTGCAGAATAAGCTGCATCCCGCCGCCGTCATCGAAGAACCGCTCAGCAATAATCGTGGTTCTCGACGGCACCGCGCCAAGCGCCGCCCGCCCTGCCACGATGTACGCAATCATCTGCTGCGCGCCGCCCGAGCACACGCCGCACTCGCGCATCAGCCACGCCGTAGCCTCGGCCACCTCCGCGTCTGCTTGCGAGATGAATTCGGGCACAACATTCGCCGTCATTGCCGAGATACGCTCGCGCAGTCCGCCCACCCCATCCGAAAGCACAACCGTCCGTTGCGGTGCCTCGCCCTCCCAGAAGGGAAGCGTAGGCGGCGCGCCGTGCGCATCTTCCACCAGCACGCGCCCTGCGGCCTCAACGCGCTGAATCCGCCAGCTCGACGTTCCCAGTAGCACCACATCGCCTGGACTCGAATCCACCGCGAAGTGCTCATCAAGCGTGGCAATCTGCACACCCTCCGGCTGTAGAATCACGCTATAAAGATTCGTCTCCGGAATCGCGCCGCCGTTCCCAATCGCAATCATGCGCGACCCGCGCCGCGGATGCAGATGGCGATGAATGCCATCGCGCAGCAGATACGCCCCATAGCGTCCGCGCGTCGACTCAATGCCATTGCTCAGCAGGTCCACCAGCGCATCAAAGCTCGCGCGCGTCAGCGTGCGATAAGGCCACGCCCGCCGCAGCACCTCATAGAGCGCATCTTCCTCCCACGGCTCCGCCCCGCAGCATGCGACCATCTGCTGCATCAGCACATCGTTCGGCTCCGGCGGAATCTGCAACTGGTCCAGTTCACCCGCACGCATTTTGCGCACCAGCGCGGCCTGTTCCATCAGGTCGTCCCGCGTGGTAGCGAAGAAGCGCCCCTTCGGCACCGCGCCACGCCAGTGGCCCGCGCGGCCAATCCGTTGCATCGCCGTGGCAACGGCGCGCGTGCTGCTGATCTGGCACACCAGGTCAATGTCCCCAATGTCGATGCCGAGTTCCAGCGATGCCGTCGCAACCAGAATCTTAATCTCGCCATTCTTCAGCCGCTGCTCCGCGTCCAGCCGTAGCGTCCGCGAAAGCGACCCATGATGCGCCGCCACATTCTCCGCGCCAATCCGCTCCGAGAGCGCAAACGCAATCTTCTCCACCAGCCGCCGCGTATTCACAAATACCAGCGTCGAACGGTGCTTCTCCGCGCACGCTGCCAGCTTGTCGAAGATCTCGTTCCACATCGCGTTCGTAGTCACGGAGCTGAGTTCGTCCGAAGGAACTTCGATCGAGAGATCCAACTCGCGCCGTTGGCCCACCTGAACAATCGTCGCGGCCTTGCGCTCTTCATGCACACCCGTCAGAAAATTGGCCACCAACTCAATCGGATTTTGCGTCGCGGAAAGCCCAATCCGCTGCGGGGGCGTCGCCAACCCGGTCAGGTGCTCGCCGGCCGAGAGCCTGTTCTCGCCGGTGACAAGCGCATCCAGCCGCTCCAGCGAGAGCGCCAGATGCGAGCCGCGCTTATTGCCTGCCACCGCATGAATCTCATCGACGATCACCGTGCGGACGCGCCTCAGTTGCTCACGCGACTTCGCCGCCGTCAGCAGAATGTAGAGCGACTCCGGCGTCGTCACCAGAATGTGCGGGGGATAACGCAGCATCGCCGCGCGCTCCTTGGCCAGCGTGTCGCCCGTCCGCACTGCGGTGCGAATCTCCGGGCACAGATACCCGCGTTCCAGCGCCAGCCTCTGTATCTCCGCCAACGGTCCGTTCAGGTTCTTCTGCACATCGTTCGAGAGCGCCTTTAGCGGGCTCACGTACACCGCCTGCGTCGCTGGCGCAAGGCTGCCCGAGATCGCGGCGCGCAGCAACTGGTCGATGCACACCAGAAATGCCGCCAGTGTCTTACCGCTGCCCGTCGGCGCGGAGATCAGCGTCGCCTCGCCCGCCAGAATACGGGGCCAGCCGCCATCCTGCGGCTCGGTCGGCGTGCCGAATTTGCGCACGAACCACTCAGCCGTCACGGGATGTGCCCAGGCAAGCGAAGCGGGAATTGCAACGTCCGGCATGGAGAGATTCTAGCGCGTTCCTTCGCGCTTTGTTCGCCGCACTACGGCACGCCGCCTCGACCGGAGGCATTCTCCGCCGCACCACTCAACCACGTCATCTCGACCGGAGGCGGCGTTTCTTGCCGCCGTAGTGGAGAGACCCCCGTATTTCTCTTCTTCCAGAATCCATTCCTACATATTCCCCACGCCTACATCCGAACTCGCAGCAGCAGTATTCGCCTCATCCAGATACTGCTCAATCACTTTTCCCAGCACGCCCTGTGCCGAGAGGATGAAATCAATCGCATCGCGCCCCGCGCCAAACCCTCCACGGTTCGGCGTCACATAGTGCGCCACGGCTTTGACCTCGTCACGCGCATTCGCCGTGGCAATCGCGAGCCCGCACTGCCGCATCACCGGCAGGTCAATAATGTCGTCGCCCACATAACAAAGCTGCGAGATACCGATGTGCGTCTTGGCCAGAATCTCATTGATGGCATCCATCTTCCGCGCCTGTCCCTGATACACAAACTCCAGCTTCAAGTCGTTGGCGCGAATCGCCACCGTCCGCGACTGGCGCTTGGTAATAATGCCGATGCGCAACCCGCCCAACCGGCCCAGCGAAATGCCTAGTCCATCATGGGCGCAGAAGCCCTTCGACTCGATGCCATGCCCATCCGGGCCGGGAATGACGAAGATCTGGCCGTCCGTCAGGACCCCGTCCACGTCGAAGATAAGTACCTTGATATTTTTTGCGCGAGCTTCAGCGTTCATCTTTCGATGATAGCCTGCATAGCCTGTTCCTCCTCCGCGAAAAATATTCTTTCAGCTTGACCTGACCCACGCGCCGCGCTTAAGTAAAACTGTTACCTGAACGCCATGAACCCCTCCGCCCAGGACGGCCTCAGCCAGTTGCCCACCGTCATCGTTGCCATCCGCGCCGCCGAAGGCGGCATGAAGGAGTATTCGTTCCGTGCGCCCTTCAAAATCGGGCGCGCCGAAGACTGCGAAGTCTCGATCAAGGACGACTCCGTCAGCCGCCACCACGCAGGCGTTGCCATAGAAAATGGCGCATGGTGGCTGACCGACCTCAACAGTAGCAACGGCGTCTTCGTCAACAATCAGCGCATCCAGCGTGTCCCTCTCGGCAACGGCCTCGGCATTCGTCTTGGAGAGCATGGACCGCAGGTGGCGCTGCGCGTGGTGCAGCCGGCAGTTGTCCCGCCAAAGCCAGTGGCCGCAACGAAGGTCATCAACTACGCCGAGCACTACTTCGGCAAAGGCACGCCGGACACGCCTGCCGGAGAACACACCATGTTCATCCGCACCGCCTTCGCCGAGGTGCAGAAGAAGCAGAAGCGCAAGTACGGATGGGTCATCGCCGCGCTCGCCGCCGTCATGGCCTGCCTCGGCGGCTTCGCCCTCTACCAGTACCACCAGGCAGGCAAGCAACGCGCGATTGCCACCAACATCTTCTACTCCATGAAGTCGCTCGACGTGGACATCTCCAACCTGCAGGGCGCGGTTGAAGGCTCGAACAACCCGCAGGCCATCGCGCAGCTCCAGCGTATCGAAGCGCAGCGTAAGCAGATGCAGAGCAACTACGACCAGTATCTGGCCAGCACGCATGTCTACAGCTCGAAGATGTCGCCCCAGGACAAACTCATTCTTCGTGTGGCTCGCATCTTCGGCGAGTGCGAGCTTGACGTGCCGCCGGGCTTCGTCGCCGAGGTCCACAAATACATCGGCTACTGGCAATCGTCCGATCGGCTTCAGAACGCCATCACCCGCGCCGAGGCCAACCAGTACAACGTCACCATCCCCCGCGACCTGCTCGCGCAGGGGCTGCCGCCGCAGTTCTTCTACCTTGCGCTCCAGGAGAGCAACTTCGATCCCTACACCAGCGGCCCACCCACGCGTAAAGGCATCGCCAAGGGCATGTGGCAGTTCATTCCCGAGACCGCCGTTAAGTACGGCCTGCGCGTCGGACCGCTGGCCGATCAGGCCCGTCCTGACCCGCAGGACGACCGCGACCACTACGATCTTGAAACCGTGGCCGCCTCAAAGTATCTGAAAGACCTCTACGGCAGCGACGCTCAAGGATCCGGCCTGCTGATGATGGCCTGCTACAACTGGGGTGAAGACTACGTCCTGCCGCTCGTCCGCACGATGCCGATGAACCCGCGCGACCGCAACTTCTGGAAGCTGCTCGAACAGCACCGCGCGCAGATTCCTCAGCAGACCTACGACTACGTCTTCTACATCTTCTCCGCGGCAGTCATTGGTGAAAACCCGCACCTGTTCGGCTTCCACTTCGACAACCCGCTCGCCAACCTCGACACGCAATCGTCTGTCTCGTCGCGCCCTCGCGCAAAGCTGCAGCGCGTCACCGCCCACATCAAACGGCATACCAGGCGCCGCATCGCAAAACCCAACATGGGTGCTTAGAAAATCTCTGGTCTTGCATAAGGAGACCCTGATTAAGCCTGGTTTTGCCTGGAGCACGGGTTTACCCATGCCGCAAATGCTTCGTGCGCCGTCCAGCCTCAGAGAGCGCCGAAAATGTCTTCGGATTGCCATTAAAGATGAGCGGGGCTTCATCTCCACGAAAAAGCCAGCAAATACAAAGGGCTTTAGAGGGTGCTGAAAAAGTCAGTTTTGCTTAAGGGCACGGCTTCAGCCGTGCCGCTAACGCTGCAAAATCAACGCGGCTTTAGCCGCTGAGGTACGCTTTCTTCCCGGCGAGACACTTTTTCAGCACCCTCTTTA
>NZ_DASUBE010000112.1:0-16152 GCF_035763405.1 Edaphobacter sp. | reverse complement strand
CCCCGCATTTCTTCCACTTCCGCGCCAATGCATCCGTTCTCACTCACATCGTCCTCAGCCCTCCGGCCGTCCTCATTAAGCCGGCTGAACCCATGCGCGACAGTCTGGATTGACCCCCACCCCGGAACACGATAAACTCATTAAGTTTGGCGCTGTAGCCTGCGTGTCTTCATCGCAAAGGTTGCAGAGCGAACAGGCTTCAGGCGAGTTAAACAGTCTGGCCGGTTGGTTCAGTGCAGTCACCTGTACGCGCCCCTGCAACACAACTTACTTTTAGAGGAAGCGGCAGCTCCCAGAGCCGTCGCCTGAGGTTCCAGCCATGTACGCAGTCATCCGCACCGGCGGCAAACAGTATCTCGTCTCTCCTGGCGAGCAGTTGAAGATCGAAACCACCGCCCAGAAAGACGGCGCCATCGAGTTCGCCGACGTCCTCGCCGTCAGCCCCGAAGAAGGCAAGTTCGAATCCAACCTCTCCGGCGCCAAGGTTCTCGCGTCGGTTGTGAAGGAAGGCCGCGGCGACAAGATCCTCGTCTTCAAGCTCAAGCGCAAGAAACAGTACAAGAAGATGCAGGGCCACCGCCAGAACTTCGTCGAAGTCAAGATCAACGAGATTCTGGTCAATGGCAAGAGCTTCAAGGCTTAAGAGTTCAATTCAAGACGCGCCCTGACGAAGCTGGCGCGAAAGAGGCAAAGCAATGGCACATAAAAAAGGTTTAGGTTCTTCCAAAAACGGCCGCGACTCAAACGCGCAGCGGCTCGGCGTCAAGAAGTTCGGTGGAGAAGCCATCCTCGGCGGCGGCATCATCGTGCGCCAGCGCGGCACCCCTCTCAAGCCCGGCCTGAACGTCGGTCGCGGCAAGGACGACACCCTGTTCGCCAAGATCGACGGCATCGTCCGCTTTCAGGACCGCGGCCAGCAGGGCCGCTTCGTCAACGTCGATCCGGCCGAAGTCACCGCCGTCCGCGCGTAAGCGGAGATATTCCAGCAAAAGGCGCCAGCCATCGAGCTGGCGCTTTTCATGCTTCATGCGCTGCCAGTGTGCTGCCTCTCAAGTTCGCAACATAAATAACATTGTCATCCTGAGCGAAGTTTGCCGGTTTTTACGGCAAACGGAGTCGAAGGACCTGAGGTTGCTCCCGCTACGAATGCGACGAACTTCTGGGACAACATCCTGTTGCTACCGAGCCTTCGACCGCCACTTCTCCGCCAGCTCCCGGTCAGCCAGCGCTTTGATGAACACGCCACCCACCACGCTGCGAGCCTGGAAGCCGACCTGCTTCCCCGTCTTGGTGTCATACCAATCAGTCAGCGGAACGCGGCTCGGCCCCGCGTTCACCCACTTGTAGATCGGGTCAATGATGGCGTTGAACTCGTCGGCAGTTGGAGCAAGCGTAGCCGTCCACACCGACCAGTCCAGCTTCGTATAGTCGGCGCGGCTGTCGAGCGGAAGCCCATAGCGGTTCACCTTCGTCAGGTAGAACTTGACCTCGCTGTCACGCACGCTCGGCGGAAACAGGTTATAGTCCAGAATCTTGTCCCAGACCAGGTTGTACTTCTGGCTCCACGTTCCGGGGCTGTTGAAGGCGAGCTTGTAATGGTCGCCTTCCTTCGCCATCGTGATCCACTTTGCCGCCATGTTCTTCGCGGTTGCATGATAGTCGCGCGCCACGTCCTCGTGGCCCAGCAGATGCGCAAGATCCGCATAAGCCGCCAGCGCGTCGATGGCCTTAATCGAAAGGTTCGCGTTGTGCGCCACGTGACCGGCAAAGTCGTCGGTCGTCAACTGGTTCTCCGGGTCGAGCCCTTTGGCCTTCAGGTATTCAGCCCACTTCGTCAACTGCGGCCAGTAACGCTCGGCCAGTTGCGGACTGCCTTCGGCCCGCGCCACCGCATCGGTCAGGATGAGCATGTTGCCGCTCTCTTCAACCGGCATCTGGTTGTCTTCGGTCTTCTCTCCGCCGCCATAGACCTGCCCATTCGCCAGCGGATACTGTCCCAGATCATGCGGCGAGAAGGGAAACTTCCATCGCGCCAGCGACGCATACTCCAGCACCGGCAGCAACTGCGCCTCCAGCAGGTGCGGGTTGAAGAACAGGAAAAACGGCGCCGAAGGGTAAAGCACGTCCACGGTCGCAATGCAGCCGTTCGAGAAATTCTCCTTCGCAAACAGCATTGGATCGCCGTTCACATCGGCCACCAGCTTGTGCGCGGCCAGCGTCTGGCGAAACGCCAGAATCGCAATCGCCGCATACTGCGCGCCGCCTGCCTTCGTCAGGTCAGCAGCCAGTTCCGCATCGTAAGCCTCGCCCTTCTTCTCCAGCTCCGCATACTGCGTCTCCGCCAGGTCGAGCATCTCGGCCACAGACATAGTGTTCCGCTGCCAATAAGGCCGCAGGTTCCGCTCCAGATACTGAATCGCGTAGTCCTGCGTGTAAGCAACCAGCACGTGCCTGCTGACCGGCGCAGCACTCACCTTGCCGAAGTCCAGCGCCGCCGCCAACTGCGCGCTCGAACGACCCGGATGCTCCGGCATCCCCATCACGTCCGACTCGGGCAATTCGCCAGTCGCGGCGAAGTCCTGCGCCGCATGTGCAACAAGGAACGTGCTGTAATGCGCGTCCTTTGGCACGCCCAGATGAAAGTGTCCCCAGTCAATGCGCAGGTTGTCGCCCGAGCGATTCAGGATGTGCTGATCCTGCGACCCTGCCGAAAGCACGTCGAGCGACGCCGTTCGGTTGCGCGTCAACACCACCTTTTCGTTCGCGTCGTTCACCGCAATCACCGGATCGACATCAAACAGCACCTCGACATCATGCGCCACGCCGTCATTCGACTCCGCCGTCCACGTCAGATACGTCACCGGCCGCGAGAGCACATCGAGATCATCCACAAACGCCGGAGTAAAAAACACCAGCTTCAGCGTCACGCCACTCTGGCGAAACTCGTAGATGGTGTGCGTCGCAGCAACCGTATGCACGGTCTGCTCCATCGCCGGTACGCGGTCTGGACGTCGCCCCATGAACCGGTACGGCTTGCCGTCGATGCGCGCGATGCCGATCATCGGCTGCGCTGTGCCGGTCCAGTGAACCGTGTCCGAGCCGGTCAGGTCATCCGTAAACGACCACACGCTGAAGTACGGATCGTGCGTAATCAGCGGTGTTGCGGGCGGACGTTCCTGGGTGTCCTGGGCGCGGGCAAAAGACAGGCTGAGACACACGGCAAGGCACACGGCAAGACGCACACAAGATCGATGCAAGACGCAACTCCCAACATGTTGTGTTGAAACCGGTTGCAATCATACCCGCGGCCTCTCTCGACTGCAAACTTTTGCCGGCAGATTCAGTCTCGTCTGCCGTTATTCCCGTGCCCGGACCACCGGCTTGCCCTTCTCATTCAGCCCAATCCGCGCCATCGGCGTCTGGTGGTCGTGGGTAAACAGCACCAGCCACTGCTCCGGAATCGCTCGCGCATAAAACCGCTTCCGTTCCGCAATCGACCGCACCGGGTCGAGGTCGTAGCCCATGACCCAGGTTGGGTCCAGATGCGCCGAGGTAGGAATCAGGTCCGAGATATAGCAGGCGTGCTCGCCGCCGGACTCGATATGCACGGCCATCAACTGCGCCGTGTGTCCGGGAAAGACTTCGGCTCGAATTCCCGGACAAAACTCCGCCGCCATGCCCTCGACGAGCGTCATCTGCCCGCTCTCCACCAGCGGATCGTAGTTCGGCGAAATGTAGCTCACCTTGTCGCGGTCCAGTTGCAGATGCCCATGCTCCACCTCGCCCTTGTGCGCAAAGTACCGTGCGTTGGGAAAGGTCGGCGTCACACTGCCGTCAGGATGAAGCGTCGTGTTCCAGCCGCAGTGGTCAAAGTGCAGGTGCGTATTGATGACCACATCCACCCCATCCACGCTCACTCCAGCCGCCGCCAGTGAACGCGGCAGCAGCTCCTGATTCAAGTGGATCTCCCGCATCTTCGCCGAAAGCTTGTTGCCAAGCCCCGTCTCTATCACGACCGTCTGCTTCCCCGTCCGCACCACCACCGTGTTCAGCCCAAGCAGGATGCGGTTCAACTCATCGGCAGGCGCGCGCTTCTCCCACATCGTCTTTGGCACCACGCCGAACATGGCTCCGCCGTCCAGCTTGTACGAGCCATCCGTGCAGACTGTCACCTCGAAGTCGCCAACCTGTGTTCGCGCGCGCACCAACTCGGAGGCCGCGACGCCTCCGGGCACAGCAATCTCCCCCGATTGACTCATGGGCTGCCCTCACACACCCATCGTACCGTCTATGATCGACGGGCGGGGCAGCCGCAGGCTAGACCCGCGTTCCTGGCGCAACCGGAGCGGCAATCTCGACTCCGGTAGCCGCAGCGTGTTGGTTCGCGTCGGCCATCATGCTTGGGCGTTCAACAGGTTTGACCAGCGCGGTATCGTTCACTTCCGCGCCGTGTGCCCGTTGCTTGATCTGGAAGCACTGTCGGCACAGCACAGGGCGCCCCTGCGTCGGCTTGAACGGGACAGTGGTTTCCACTCCGCACTCAGAGCACTCCGTTCTGGTTTCGGTGCGCGAAATTCCCGCCGCCGCCGGTCCCGCCCCCGGTCGCGCACTCGCGCCCGCACGTTTCGACTTGCAGGGCTTGCATCGCTTCGGGTCGTTCTTGAATTGTTTGTCGAAGAAGAAGAGTTGTTCTCCGGCGGTGAAGATGAACTCGCCGCCGCAATCTGCGCATGTTAAGAGGCGATCTACAAATTCCATGGCCGCTACTCCCGTGGTACGGAATTGACGATGGACTGGCTGCTGGCCTGGTCTTTCAGAGGACATGCAGAAGCCGATCGGCACTGCGATCTCACTTCCAGAATCTCTTTGGGGGCCCGGGCCGCGATCTCGCAGCATTTACATCTGGAGTCCGGTCAGTGTGGCCCAAACTCAGGGCCCTCTCTGCCGGGTACCGGTCTCATGGCGGGAGTCCATGCCAGCCGGTGGTTAGAGGCGGCCGTCTCGCCTGGCTCTACAGCGGGAGACGGCCTGCCGTTATCGGGAGCGGATGACTAATCCTGCTCCTTGCGGACTTTCTTGCGATTGCGCTTGCGCGCCAGCGCTTCCTTCACACGCTTCTTTTCACCGGGCTTCAGGTAAAAAGAGTGGCGCTTGACTTCCTTGATAATGTCTTCGGTCTGCACCTTGCGCTTGAAGCGCCGCAGGGCATTCTCAAGGGGTTCGCCTTCCTGTACTCGAACCTCTGCCAAGAAAAATACACCTCCAAACAGTCCCAATGGGGTAGCTAATAGAATACCGCGCTTTCAGTAAAAAACCACGCACGCAACCATGAAATTACACGGAAATCCACAGCCTAAACCGGGATGGAACGCAATTTGCACATCACTGTGCAAAACATGTCTCATTCGTGTTCGGCAGGGCGCCCCAAAGCCGGTGAAACTCTTCCCGCCCATCCCCCCGTCTAAACGGGAATATGAAAGTCAGCGAACTCCAGGACCACCTCTACACCCTCGAAGAGCGGCTCTTCCACCCCGACCGCGAGCCCCACCGTGCCGACCTCATTCCTCTGCTGGCCGACGACTTCCAGGAGTTCTGCAGCTCCGGCCGCATCATGAACCGTCAGCAGGCCATCGACGCACTGCTCAACGGCACGCCCCGCGCCGCTACCCTCAGCTACTTCTACGTCACCCTGCTGGCCCCCAACGTAGCCCTGGCCACCTACCACGCGGCCACGGCGCTCCACACCTCGCATCGGTCGTCCTTGTGGGTCAACCGCGCTGGACGCTGGCAACTCCTCTTCCACCAGGGAACCATCGCCGCCTGAAGGCGGGGATCAGGGCCGAGAGTACTGTTCGTCACTCCGTGCATCCCACACAGCACGTCATCTCGACCGGAGGCGGCGTCTTTTGCCGCCGTAGTGGAGAGACCCCCGTATTTTCTCTGGCGCACGTTCCAACTCTGAGCACTGGCCCATCTCACCTACACACAAAAGGCTCTCAGTCGAGACGAGAAGATCCTATCCCTAAGCCCTACTTTTCCCCTTCTCCTCGTGGTACTCCTGTTCCGTATTGATCTCCCAGAGTCCAGCCTTGTCCACGTTGCCCGCGATGATGCCATCCACCGCCGTCATCGCCGTCAACATGCTGTGGTCCTGGTTGTTGTACTTGTGCATTCCGTTCCGACCCACCAGAAACAGGTTCTCGAACCCATCCACAAACTCGCGCAGCTCGTCGAACCGGTTGTAGGTACCGAAGTAGGCGGGGTAGGTCTTGGGCACGCGCACCACGTGGCCGTCCGAGACGTCCTCCGCGTTCAGGATGCCGATCTTTGCCACCTCGCCAATGGCAAATTTCTTCAGGTCTTCATCGGGCATCTTCCACAGATCGTCGGTGTCGTAGCAGAAGTACTCAAGCCCAATCCACACCTTCGTAGAGTCCGCCACCAGATACGGACTCCAGTTATTGAAGATCTGCAAGCGCCCCAGCAACACGTCCGGCTCCTGCACGTAGATCCAGGTGTCCTTCAGCAGCCCGCCGTCCGGCTCGCGTACCTTCAGCCGGTCGGCAAGCAGCCCCACCGTAATAAAGTCGCGGTACTGTAGCCCATCGCTGACCTCACGCACATTCGCCGGCACCGGAGCGTCAATCGCCGTCACCAGCTCGCGCATCGGCATGGTCGAAAAGAAGTAGTCACCGGCAAACGTCCTGCGCTCGCCCGAGCGATTCACCGCGTCCACCGAAACCACCCGCTCGCCTTCGCAGTGGATCTTGTCCACGCGCCAGTTCATGTGAATCTCGCCGCCCTTTTCTTTCACGAGATCGGCAACGTGCTCCCACAACTGCCCCGGCCCCAGCTTCGGATACATGAACCGCTCAATCAGGCTCGTGTCCGTGCCCTTCTGCGCAAGATCGCCCTTCTTCTTCCGGCTCACGGCCTTCTTCACAAAGTGCTTCACCGCGCTCGTCAGGCTCAGGCCCTTGATGCGCTGCGCTCCCCACTCAGCCGAGATCTCGTTGCACGGCGTTCCCCACACCTTCTCCGTATAGCTCTTAAAGAACGTCAGATAAAGCTGCCGCCCGAACCGGTTAATCAGAAAGTCCTCAAGGCTCTTCTCCGGCGCAATCTGGCTCACGCGCGACTTCATATAGCTCACGCCGACCTTGACCGTCCGCACCGCACCCAGGTTCTTCAGCGTCGTCGCCGTCAGCGTAATCGGATAATCGAAGAACTTGCGCAGGTAGTAGATGCGGCTCTTGCGCGGGCGGATCAGCATCACCAGATCGGGATCGGGCGGTTCATGCGCCACGACCTTCGCCGCGACCTCTTCAGCAGTCTCCGGCTGCTCTTCAGCTTCCACATCGATGTGGTGCTGTATCGGCCCGGTGCCGCGCAGCACCGGTTCCTGGTGCAGATGCGCCGGGACCGTCACCTCGCGCGTCTTGCCCTGATAGCTGATCTGATGGTTGACTCCGGTCGCCGCGTCGCCGACAGTCTCGGGCGGCATCAGGTCGATCCACCACTGCATCACGCGGTCGCTCTTCGAGAAGAAGCGATGCCCGCCGATGTCCATCCGATAGCCCTTGTACTTAATCGTGCGCGAGATGCCGCCGATCTCGTCGCTCGCCTCCAGCACAACCGGCACAATGTCGGACCGCCGTAGAAATTCCAGCGCCGCCGTTAGCCCAGCCGGCCCGGCGCCAATGATCAAAGCAGTCTTCTTCACACTCGTCCTTGCAGGTCCCGAAGTCACGTACCGCATTGTTCCGCTCCCCGATTATATTGTGTCTGTTTTCCCGATGTGGAACAGGACGGCGACGGTCCCTTGAACTGTCACTTCCAAAAGATGACTTTTTTCCCCTATCATGGACAATCAACCTTTATGTCGCATGTTCTGGTCACGGGCGCGTCAGGCTTTTTCGGAGGTGTTCTCAAACGCAGGCTCCTGCGCGAAGGTCACACCGTCGTCAATATCGATCTCGAACCCGATGAAGATGCGGAAGCCTCACTGCCCGGCCTCACCAGCATACGCGGCGATCTGCGGGATCCCGCCCTCATCCAGCGCACCTTCGTGGAGAATCGCTTCGATGCCGTCTACCACGTAGCCGCGCAGTTGGCGCACGGCATGAAGATGGACGAGCACCTTCTCTGGACCTCGAACGTCGACGCCACGAAGCTGCTGGCCCAAACCGCGCGCGACGCGGGCGTACGCCCGTTTGTCTTCGTATCGACCAACTGCCTTTGGGCCGCCAACCTTGGTCATCCCGTCAACGAAGACCGCGACACTCCCGCGCCCATCGAGCTATACGGCAAATCGAAGCTCGCCGCCGAGCAGTGCCTTCATCAATTCACCGACGATCTCGACGTCGTCATCATCCGCTGTCCGACCATTATGGATGCCGGACGCCTCGGCCTGCTTGCCATCCTCTACGAGTTCATCGACGACAATAAGACCGTCTGGGTTGTTGGCGACGGCGGCAACCAGTACCAGTTCATCTATGCCGAAGACCTTGCCACGGCCTGCATTCTGGGCGCCTCTTTCGGAAAATCGGACCTCTTCCATATCGGCTCCGACAACGTCAAGTCGATGCGCCAGGTATACGAGTCCGTCATTCGCGCCTCCGGCAGCCGCTCCAGGGTGCGGTCGCTTCCCAAAGGGCCGACCATCGCGGCGATGATGCTTGCGCACAAACTGCGCGTCTCCCCGCTCGGCCCGTATCACTACAAGATGATCGCCGAAAGCTTCGTCTTCGACACCGAGCGCATCAAGCAGCGACTGGGCTGGAAGCCCTCGCTCACCAACGAGGAGATGCTGTTGAAATCCTACGAGTATTACGCGCGGCACCGCGAGGAGATATCCGGCCGCACCAATGTCTCCACCCATCGTAAACCAGCATCCATGGGAATCATCAGACTGCTTAAATGGATATCCTGAAGCCGCGCGCAAAGCCAACCTTCGCCTTGCCAGAAGCCTTCTCCCTTCTGGGATTCTGCATTCTGCTTGCCTGGTGCATTCCGCATCACGAGTCGTGGTTCGATGAGGCGCAGGCATGGCTGATCGCGCGCGACTCCAGCCTCCGGGACCTGCTGCTGCATCGCCTCCACTACGAGGGAGCGCCGGCGCTGTGGCACCTGCTTTTGTGGATCGAAGCCCGCCTCCTCGTCTCGTTCCTTGGGATGCACTACATCGCAGGCGCACTCTCTGCGTTCGGCATTTATATCTGGCTGCGATTCAATCCGCTGCCCCGCGTCCTCTCCCTGCTCGTTCCTTTTACATTTTTTCTTCAATATCAGTATGCCGTGATTGCGCGAAGCTACTCGCTGTTCCCGCTCTTCGCGTTTGCTCTGTTTGCGCTCTACCAGAACAGGAAAAGCAGTCCCATCACGTTTTGCGTCATAGCCGGACTGCTGGCCAACTGTTCTCTGCATATGGCCGCCTTCGCCGCGGGGGCCGTTCTCTTTTACGCTGCTGACCGTCGTCAGCTTCAGCGAGAGGGCAGCATCGCGGTGAGCCGCCGCCAACTCTCCGTCTCTGCCGTTGTTCTCCTGCTGGCCTTCGGGGTGTCGGCATTCGTCGCGCGGCCAACTCCCGATGGATCGTTCGGCAATCCGGTCGTCCAGAAGATCGGTAGTGAAATGCCGGGTTCTGCGCACGAAGTCAAGGCTGAACCGTTGGCGGACAAGCCGATTGAGCTTCCTCCGGCGCATCAGGGACGAATCGCCAGGAAAATCTGGCGCGCGGTTCATCCCGCCGCGAACGCCAGCCACAGGGCCGTCATCGAGAGCAAGCTGGTCAAACATCTCCTCGAAGTGCCCGCGGCACTCACCGCTCCCATCTCTACCTCCAACTTGCTCGCCATCCTCTTCCTTGTTCTGCTCGCTCTCAATCTCACGCGGCAGCAGCTTTGGCTTTCCCTGGCCCCGTATGCGCTGGTGTTGTTCGTCTTTGTCTGCATTCAGGGGGCATCGCATCACCTCGGTCTGCTCTGGATTGGCCTGCTTTGTTCGATCTGGGCACTCTCGATCGAACCAGCTTCTTCGCGCGAAGCCTCCCACTCGCTGCGCTCCGCCCTGTATCTCGTGACGCTCATCGTCATCATGATCCAGATCGGCTGGAGCATTCACTGCATACGCGCCGATATATTCGGCGCATATGCGCCGGACGAAGAGACCGCCGCCTTCATCAGCCGCCAGCCGCCCGGCACAAGGATCGCCGCCTTCGACCTCAACTCCATTACGGCGAATGCCTATCTGCCCAAATCCCGCTACTTCAATCAGCGCGTGAGCTACTGGCCGTTCAGCAAAACAGCCGACCCCAGCCTCCGGATCCAGCAGACCATGGCGCAACGGCCGGACATGGTAATCGAGTCTCTCGCCATCTCCGAGGACCCGTATATCAACCAATGGCTCACCGTGATGACGCCCGGAACCAAGGACTACGATCCCGCCACCTTCAGCCTGCTGGCGCAAGACGGTTATCGGGAGACGCATCGCTTTTGCGGGGAGCACCTCTTCCGAGGCTCGTCGGAACAGAAGGTGTGCCGCGTCGTCTTTGAGGCCGGTGCGGCAGGCACTTCGTCTCTACGCTGACTGCTCCCGCTCCTTCACCTCGAACTCCAGCCCGCTCTTGCCTGCCTTCACGGCAACGTGGTCGCCATGCAACACGCTGCCGTCGAGGATCTTCACCGCCAGCGGGTCCTGCACCATGCGCTGAATGGCCCGCTTCAAAGGCCGCGCGCCGTACGCGCGGTCGTACCCGGCCTTGAAGATCGCTTTCCGTGCCGCGTCCGTCAGCTCGAGCGTAATCTTGCGATCAGCCAGCAGCTTCTCCAGGTCCTTCAGCCGCAGGTCGACGATATGCGTCAACTGCTCGTCGCCCAGCGGATGGAAGACCACAATATCGTCCACGCGGTTCAGGAACTCCGGCCTGAAGTGCTTCTTCAGCTCGTCAATCACGCGCTCCTTCGCTTCATTGAACCCCTCCTCGCCCTGCGCCCACGCGGTCGAGAGCTGCGCCGCTCCCACGTTCGAAGTCATAATCAGCACGGTATTTTTGAAGTCCACCGTTCTGCCCTTCGAGTCCGTCAGCCGCCCATCGTCCAACACCTGCAGCAGCACGTTGAAGACATCCGGATGCGCCTTCTCGATCTCGTCAAACAGCACCACCGAGTAAGGCCGCCGCCTCACCGCCTCCGTCAACTGTCCGCCCTCGTCGTAGCCCACATAGCCCGGAGGCGCGCCAATCAGCCGCGACACCGCGTGCTTCTCCATATACTCGCTCATGTCGATCCGCACCATCGCGGCCTCATCATCGAACAAAAACTCAGCCAGCGCGCGCGCCGTCTCGGTCTTGCCCACACCAGTCGGTCCCAGAAAAATGAACGAGCCAATCGGCCGCTTCGGATCGCTCAACCCCGCGCGCGAACGCCGAATCGCATTCGCCACCACCGTGAGCGCCTCATCCTGCCCCACCACGCGCTCGCGCAGACGCTCCTCCATCTGCACCAGCTTCTGTACCTCGCCCTCCAGCATCTTCGAGACAGGAATCCCCGTCCACTTCGACACAATCGCCGCGACGTCCTCTTCGTCCACCTCTTCCTTCAACATCCGCCTGGGCGCCGCATCCTTTTCTTTATTTCCATTCCGCGGCGAAGCGGAGGAATCTGCTTCTCGATCCTCGGCCACCGCAGCATCCTGCAACGCCGTCAACTCCTTCAGCTCCGCCTCCATCTTCGGAATCTCGCCATACTGCAACTCCGCCGCGCGCTGCAGGTTGCCCTTGCGCGTCTCCTCTTCTGCCTGAAAGCGCAGCCCTTCAAGCTGCTGCTTCAGCTCGGCAATCCGGCCAATCGCGCCGCGCTCCTTCTGCCACCGCGCCCGCAGAGCAGCCGCCTGCTCCTTCACTTCAGCCAGCTCGCGCTCGACCGCCTCCAGCCGCTCCTTCGAGCCGGCGTCCGTCTCGCGCTTCAGCGCCGCGCGCTCAATTTCGAGTGAAGTCGCCCGCCGCTCCAGATCATCAATCTCCACCGGCACCGAGCCAATCTGAATCGCCAGCGCAGCCGCCGCTTCATCGACAAGATCAATCGCCTTGTCCGGCAAAAAGCGGTCGCTGATGTAGCGATGCGAAAGCGTAGCCGCCGCCACAATGGCCGAGTCCTTGATCCGCACCTTGTGATGCGCCTCATATTTTTCTTTCAGTCCGCGCAGAATCGCAATCGTGTCCTCCACGTTTGGCTCGCCCACGTAGACCACCTGGAACCGCCGCTCCAGCGCCGCGTCCTTCTCGATGTACTTGCGATATTCATTCAGCGTCGTCGCGCCAATCGCCCTCAGGTCGCCGCGAGCCAGCGCCGGCTTCAGCATATTGCTCGCATTCATCGCGCCCTCGGCCGCGCCCGCGCCGACAAGCGTATGCAGCTCATCGATGAACAAAATAATCTCGCCGTGCGACGCCTCAATCTCCGTCAACACAGCCTTCAGCCGCTCCTCGAATTCGCCGCGAAACTTTGCCCCAGCCACCATCGAGGCCAGGTCCAACGCACACACGCGCTTGTTCTTCAAAATCTCGGGAACGTCGCCCAAAAAGATCCGCCGCGCCAGCCCCTCTACAATCGCTGTCTTGCCCACGCCCGGCTCGCCAATCAGCACCGGGTTGTTCTTCGTCCTGCGCGAAAGCACCTGCACCACGCGACGAATCTCCTCATCGCGCCCAATCACCGGATCGAGCTTGCCCCGACGCGCCAACTCAGTCAGGTCCTTCGCGTACTTTTCCAAAGCCTGAAATTTGCCCTCAGGAGTCTGGTCGGTCACGCGCTGCGAGCCGCGCACCGCGCTCAGCGCCTTCAGAATCGCATCATGCGTCGCGCCAAACGCCGCCAGTGCCGACTGCACCGCATCATTCTTCGCCACACCTGGAGCCTTCGCCAGCGCCAGCAGCAGGTGCTCGGTCGAAACATAGTCGTCCTTGAAGTTCTCCGCTTCCTTGAACGCCTGCTCCAGAACCTTCTGCAAAGCGGCCGACATGCCAGGTTGAGCGCCGCCCTGCACCTTCGGCAGCTTCCCAATCGCAGAGTTCACTCCGCTCAAAAGCCGCTCCACCGGCACGCCCACTTTTTCGAGCACAGGAATGACCACGCCCTCGCGGTCTTCCAGCAGCGCCGCCATCAGATGCAGCGGCAACACCTCCGGATTCCCATTCTCCGCCGCATGGCTGCTCGCTGCCTGCACCGCCTCCTGCGACTTCACCGTCAACCTGTCCCACTTAATCGCCATCCCTCACCTCTCGCAGCCCTTTTCCGTTTCCTTTGTTCGTCATTCCCGAAGGGAATCTGCGTTTCCATTCCGCAGCTCTTATGCATTTCCATCCCGTACCCTGAGCGAAGCCGAAGGGGAAGGAATCTGCTGTTCCTCCAACCAGCCACAAACGCCCGGGTGGGAAAGTCCAACCCCAACCAGCCACGATACAAAAAAGCGGGAGGCAAAGACACCTCCCGCCGCTATCACAACCTGGTCAGGCCGCTGCGGTCGTCTTCGCAGCCGCCTCTACCTGCTTCGGCTTCGCCGAGCCTACGGCGATCTTCACCTGCTTCGGCTTCGCCTCGGCCTTCTTCAGCGCCGTGATGGAAAGCACCCCGGCATCGTACTCCGCCGTCACGCTGGCGGCATCCACCGTCTGCGGCAACGCGAAGCTTCTGGCGAAGCTCCCGAACCTCCGCTCGATTCGGTGAAAGTTCTCTTCCTTTTCCTCGGCTTCAAACTTCCGCTCGCCCCTGACGACCAGGGTCTGGTTCTCCACCTTCACGTCCAGATCTTCTTGCCGGATGCCCGGAACCTCCAGCTTCAGCACCACCTTCTGTTCGTCTTCGTAAACGTCCACTGGCGGCACAAAGCTCGGTGCAGCCAGGGCTTCGCTGTCACCCACTGCGGGCGTCAGGTCGTGAAAGATGGCGTTCAAGCGGTTCTGGAGAAACGACAGGTCATTGAAACTACTGCGATAAGGAGTCCATCGTGTGATTGTCATTGCAAAAATCCCCCTCGAATGAATGATTTGCTGCCATGCTGGTTCGGGTCAGCTACCTATAAGACGCTCTATTTCGTAAATGGTTGCATATAATCTTATATAAACACACTCATATTTAAATCAAACCTGTACCCAGATGCCACCTCGCGCCGTCAACCCCACCGACGAGTCAAAATTCGCGCATCATGCTGAAAAATATGAGGATAATCGCCATCCGAAAGTGGCGGTCGAGTTTCCATCGCGGAGTTAAAATAGAGAGGTAGAAGTAAAGCACGTCATCTCGACCGAAGGTGGCGTCGTTTGCCCCCGCAGTGGAGAGATCCCCGTATCTCCTCGGGATCACAAGCAAGGTTCTGCCACTTCCATGTCCAGCAAGCCCTGTATTTCAAGGACTTTACAAAGGTAAACCCCACAATATCAGGACTTTTTACTGGACCGGCCCGGAGGTCCGAACCTAAGTCCTTTGTTCGAAGGACTTTGCACAAAAACAGGGGGGAGGGGGGAGGCGGCTATACCGAGGCAGTCGCCGGCAGGATATCCGACACATCCACCCACTGCGTTGGATACTCGCCCGTATAGCAGGCCGTGCAGAACGACGCCGGCGAGAGCCCGTCCACCGGCTCTCCGATGGTGCAGGAGTGAGTCAGCCCAGGCAGCGACAGGTAGGCCAGCGAGTCCGCCTCGATGAACTTGCAGATCTCCTCAATCGAGTGGTTCGCCGCGATCAGGTCCTTCTTGCTCGGCGTGTCCACCCCGTAGAAGCAGGGCGAGATCGTCGGCGGACACGAGATGCGCATGTGCACCTCGGTCGCTCCCGCCGCGCGCACCATGCGGACGATCTTGCGAGAGGTCGTCCCCCGGATGATCGAGTCATCAATCAGAATCACCCGCTTGCCCTCCAGCAGCGACCGCACCGGGTTCAGCTTCATCCTCACGCCGAAGTCGCGCGTGCGCTGCTCCGGCTGAATGAACGTTCGGCCCACGTAGTGATTGCGAATCAGGCCGAGGTTGAACGGAATTCCCGACTCGGTCGCATAGCCCAGCGCCGCCGTCACGCCGGAGTCCGGCACCGGAACCACAAGGTCGGCAGCCACGGGAGCCTCGCGCGCGAGCTGGCGTCCCATCTCCTCACGCGACTTCTGCACCCAGCGTCCGAAGATGCGCGAGTCAGGCCGCGCGAAGTAGACATGCTCGAAGACGCACGAAGCCGTCGGAACCGTCTCGCGGGCGAAGCGGCGGCTGGTCACGCCGTCTTCCGAAACCATCACCAACTCGCCCGGCTCGACATCGCGCTCGTACTTGGCGTGCAGCAGGTCGAAGGCGCAGGTCTCGGAGGCGAAGACAAAGGTATCCGGAGCGCCGTCCACGCCGGGGATGCGCCCCATCGAGAGCGGGCGGAAGCCGTGCGGGTCGCGCGCGGCGAAGATGCGATTGCGCGTCATCATCACAATCGAGAACGCGCCATCGACCTGCGAGAGCGAGTCCGCGATGCAATCCACCAGTGTCGAAGCCTTCGAGTGCGCGATGAGCTGCACGATGATCTCGGTGTCCGAAGTCGTCTGGAAGACAGCCCCGTCGCGCTCCAGCCGCTCGCGCGAGTTGCCCAGATTCACCAGGTTGCCGTTATGCGCAATGGCAATCAGTCCCTTGGTCGATTCCACCGAAATCGGCTGCGCATTCAGCAACGCCGAGTCGCCCGTAGTCGAGTAGCGCGTGTGCCCGATGGCTATGTGCCCGGGCAGTCGGGCAAGAACGTCGTCAGTGAAGATCTCCGAGACCAGCCCCATGCCCTTGATGTCGTTCACATTCTGCCCATCCGCCGAAGCGATGCCAGCCGACTCCTGCCCACGATGCTGGAGCGAATACAGCCCCCAGTACGTCAGCCGCGCCGCATCAGGATGGTTGTAGATTGCCATGACGCCGCACTCTTCGCGCAGCTTGTCGAACGGAGTCACGTCGTCCTGCTCATCAACCACGCCAACCTCATCAACCCCGTTAACCTCATCAACCACGCCAGCCCCATCAACCCCGTTAACCTCAGAACTTGTCATCCTGAGCGGAGCGCGCAGCGCGGAGTCGAAGGACCTGCGGTTGTCTCTTCGATTGTCCTCCCGCAGCTCATTCTTATTTCCATT
>NZ_DASUBE010000111.1:0-85943 GCF_035763405.1 Edaphobacter sp. | reverse complement strand
CAGGTCATGCACAGGACGGTGATGATTAATGCCTGACCATCTTCATGTTTACTTTTGCGGATGAGTTGCATGGCGTTTCCTCCAGACGTGGCCTGGTGCGGAACTGCGCGGGTCGTGCCGATGAGGATGTGGCCCCGGTCGGAGAGGACCTGATCGAGGAAGCGATCGAGCGCTTTCTTTCCGACCGGTCCGGCGGCGAGGGCCTCTTTTTGCGTGGGGTCGTGCGGCTCCAGATTGAGAAATGTGAAGCCGACACCATCCTCGCCCAGGCGGACGACCTTCGTTTGAACCGCAATATACAACTCGGGCTTCTTCCCGGCAACGGCAGACTTTTGCAAGGTCATGGTAATGATGGTGCCCGGATGCCAGCGTTCGCGGGTGGCGAGGTAAAAGCCGGTGGTACTGATGTTGCGGACTTCGTGCGGATGAGAGTTGGTGCCTTCCCAATAGTAGGCAACAAGGCCCGCGCCGGGCCGCCGAACCGCGTTGCGGTGGTCGGTGGCGAAGAGGCGCTCGAACCAGTTGCCGTTGGGGTTCATAGGAGTTGTCCGTTGAGCTGGCCGAGAGTGGCGCGGTTGAGGCGGCCCACCATGTCCTCGGCTCCGCAGATGAGGAGTTGGTCGCCGGGCAGGGTCTGCGAGGAATAGATGGTGTGGACGGGAAGTTCGAGCACGCTGGCGGCGTGCGGATTGATGGGCGAGATGCGGAAACACGGGAAGTGTTCGACGATCTGGAGGACGCGGTTGTTGTCGTCGAGATAGAGGAGGTCGAGCGGGAACAGGACCCCGATGGTGTGGATGCCGCAGGAGGGCACAACCCAGAGACCTTCGTCGAGACGGAGGCGCAGCCTGCCGATGAGGCCGCGAAGGCGTGCGAAGGTGGTGTCGGCCGGGGAGACGCCCAGGCTGAGGAAGCATTCGCGCGTCTGGTTATATACGCAGTAGGTCTTTCTGCTCATTGCATTTTCCTGTACGGAGATGGCCCAGCACACAGCGTTCTGTGCGCCGGGGCCCCGTATCGACTGCATTTGAAACACGCCCTAGTTGACCCGCTTGCGGCGGCGCTGGATCAGGATGACCAGCAAAATGACGGCGATGATGCCGGATACAACCCGGATAATCGTTACATTGTCCACGTCCGTTCTCCCTTCTTAGTGGCTAAAGTACTTGCTAAAGTTTTCCATGATGACGATGGCGGCAGGGCCGAGCGTCACAAGAAAGAGCGATGGAAAGATGAAGAAGACGAGCGGGAAGACCAGCTTGACAGTGGTCTTGGCGGCTTGCTCTTCAACCTTCTGGCGGCGCTGCGTGCGGAGCGTGTCGGAGTGGACGCGCAGCGTTTTGGCGATGCTGGTGCCGAACTTTTCCGACTGCGCGAGCACGCTGACGAGGTTGCGCACGCTTTCGACGTTGGAGCGGTCGGCGAAGTGCTTCCAGGCGTCGGCGCGGGGACAGCCGGCCCGCTGCTCGAGCACGACGAGCTGGAGTTCGTCGCAGATGTCGGGGTGGGCGCCGGTGAGCTCCTCGGCGCTGCGTGAGGTGGCCTGGTCGAGGCTGAGGCCCGCTTCGATGCAGATGACCAGCAGGTCGAGCATGTCGGGCAAGCCGCGACGGATGGCGGCCTGGCGCGCAGCGATGCGGTTGCCGAGCCAGAAGTCCGGCAGAAGAAAACCGAGGCCGAGCGCGACGAGATATGAGAAGAAGGGGCTCCAGGCGCCGATGCCGGAGGTGAAGGCGACGCCGCAGAGGAGGATGGGGCACAGCACCTTGGCGCCATAGAAATAGTTGACAGCGGACTCTTTGCGGTATCCGGCGCGGATGAGGCGCTGCTGGATGACGGAGATGTCGGCCTCGCTGCGGGGCACGACACGTTCGAATTGCTGGACGACGCCGCCGAGGGCCGAGCCGGTGTGCTGGAGGGTGTCCCTGATCCCGGCCTGCTTGGGGCGCGGAGTAACGACCTGCGCGACACGCTGGATCATGGCCTCGCGATAGAACAGGATGAGCCCTCCGCTGACGATCAGCAGGAAGATGGCGATAAATGTAGTGATCGCGAATCCCATAGTTTCCCTTCACACATCCATGCGGACAATCTTGCGAATAATGAGCGCACCGATGATGGTCATGGTGCCGGAGGCGTAGAGGAGCTTGACGCCGATTGGACGCTTCCAGAGAAGGCTCATCGTGTCGGGGCTGATGATGTAGAGCGCGATGCCGAGGACCACGGGCAGGAGGGAGAGTATCCATCCGGTGAGGCGTCCCTGCGCGGTGTGGACCATGATCTGCCGCTTCAGGCGGAACCGCTCGCGGATGACGTAGGCGGCTTTATCGAAGACTTCAGCCAGGTTGCCGCCGCTTTCCTTCTGAATGAGCGTAGCGGTGATGATGATCTTGAGGTCTTGCAGGGGGACGCGCGTGGAGAGGTTGGCCATCGCGGTCTTCAATTCGAGGCCGTAGTTCTGCTCGTCGAAGCAGATGCGGAACTCTTTGCCGATGGGATCGGGGGCTTCGTTGGCGGCGAGGTCGAGTGCGGAGATGAAGCTGTGGCCGGCACGCATGGCGCTCACCATGAGATCGAGCGTCTCGGGGAGGCCCTGCTCGAATTTGTTGAAGCGCATAGTCCGTTTCTGGATGACATAGATGAGGGGCACGCTGCTTAGTGCGACGCCGATGAGCAGCGAAAAGACGATGGCGTCGGTGCGCAGGAAGATGAGATACGCGGGAATGGCGAAGCAGATGAAGCACAACAGCAGCAGCGCGCTGACGGTCCACTTGAGATTGGCCTGGTAGAGAAGGAGACGGAGCCTGGGAGCAAAGTCCATGCCGAGCAGCCAGCGGTTGAGCCAAGGGACGCTGCTGAGCAGCTCCTGTTTGCGGACATCAACGGCCTGGTCGGTGGTGTCGGGCCTGATGGTGGCGAGCGCGGCGTGGAGCGTCGCCAGCGTCCGTTCGGACTGCTTCGACGAGCCCATCTTGCCGGCGGACAGAAGCAGGACCGCAACGACAAAGACCGCGAGAAATACGAGCACCAACAACGCAAGCATGACTTCCCCCTGCCTTTCAGTTCACTTCCAGCGTCTGCTCGAACATGCTGCCCGGCAGCATGATTCCGGTTGTGCGAATCAGCTCGAGGAACTTGGGGCGGATGCGAGTGGGCTGGAAGGTGCCGAGGACCTTGCCGTCGGGCCCGATGCCGCGTTTCTCGAAGCTGAAGATCTGGTGCATGGAGATGATGTTCTCTTCCATGCCGGTAATCTCGGAGATGTTGACCACTTTGCGCGTACCATCGCTCAGGCGCGAGACCTGGACGACGATGGCGATGGCCGAAGCCATCTGCGCGCGGACGGTGCGCTCGGGCAGGTTCAGGTTGCTCATGGCGACCATGGATTCGAGACGTGAGAGCGCATCGCGCGTGGTGTTGGCGTGGATGGTGGTCATGGAGCCTTCGTGGCCGGTGTTCATGGCCTGGAGCATATCGAAAGCTTCTTCGCCACGGACCTCGCCGAGGATGATGCGATCGGGACGCATACGGAGACTGTTGATGAGCAACTGGCGCTGGCGGACCGCTCCCTGGCCTTCGACGTTGGGCGGGCGCGTTTCCAGCCGCACGATGTTTTCCTGAGCGAGTTGCAGCTCGGCGGCGTCTTCGATGGTGACGATGCGCTCGCTCTGCGGGATGTAGTGCGAAAGGATATTGAGCAGCGTGGTTTTGCCCGCGCCGGTGCCGCCTGAGATGAGGATGCTGATGCGCGCGCGCACGGCGGCGGCGAGCAGCTCCATCATCTCGGGCGAGATGCTCTTGAGTTCGACGAGCTGGTTGGCCACCAGAGGGCCGGTGCCGAAGCGGCGGATGGAGAGCGCGGGGCCGTCGAGAGCGAGCGGTGGAATAATGGCGTTGACACGGGAGCCGTCGGGCAGGCGCGCATCGACCATGGGCGAGGACTCATCGACGCGGCGTCCTACGCGCGAGACGATGCGGTCGATGATCTGCATGAGGTGGCGGTCGTCGCGGAAGACGGCATCGACCCGTTGCAGCATGCCACCTTTTTCTATATAGATGTGATCTTTGCCATTGACCAGGATGTCGGAGATGGCGTGATCCCGCAGCAGCGGCTCGATCGGACCGAGGCCGAAGACCTCATCGAGCAGGTCGGCACGGACCTTTTCCTGCTCGCTCAGGCTGAGCGGCACGCGCTGATTGCTGATGATCTCGCCGATCATGCTGGCGACGGCGTGACGCGCCTGCGTGTTGTTGATGCGCGACAGCTTCTCGAGGTCCAGCTTGGGGATCAGGGCCCGATGTATTTCGGCTTTGAATTGTTCCAGATTCAGCGGTTCCACGATGTACCATCCGTTATCCAAATAGACTGAACTTCTTCTTCCTGTCTGGAACTTCGGGCAATCCACATGCCACTCTGGCCATGCGGCGAATGACTTCTGCGATAGCCGAGTCGCCCAGCACGAGCGGCGTCGCCGTATTCTGTGCGCGCTGTACGGTGCGATAGTCGCTGGGGACCTTCCAGGCGACAGCCTGAGTCAGCGCCTTCTTGATGTTCTCTTCGTCAATTCCGGTTGAACTCGGCGTGTAGCGGTTGAGGACGACTTCGAGCTTCGGCCCGAGGTGGGTGAAGATCTCGGAGATGAGCCGGTTGGAGTTGCGCAGCTCGGAGATGCTGACCTGGGTGACGAAATAGACAGTGGAGGCTGCTTCGAGCAGCGGCTTGCAGTTGATGCGCGTGCTGGAGCCGGCGTCGATGACGACATAGTCGAAGTCCTGACGGGCAACGGAGAGCAGCTTGCTGATGGCGTCGTCGGAGACGTTGATGGGCGTGTACTGGTCGGGCGCGGAGAGCACCGAAAGCCCTGAACTATGCCGGGCAAGAAGCGTTGCCAGAAAATTCGAGTCGAGACGGGCGATGTTCTGGAGCGCGTTGACGGTGGAGAACTGCGAGGTGATGCCGAGATCGAGTGCGGCAGCGCCGAGCGGCAGGTCGAGGTCGAGCAGGAGCGTGCTGTGCCCTGATTCGCGCGCCAGCGCAACGGCGAAGTTGCCCGCAATGGTGCTGACGCCGGAGCCTCCTTTGGCGCCGACGAAGACGACGAGTTTACCGAGTGCCTTTTGCGACGGGCGTTTGACCGGACGGCGGACCGAGGCACGCACCAGCGCCTCCGCGATGGTGCTGGGGGCGATGGGCTGGGTGAGGTACTCGCGCGCGCCTGCTCTCATGCAGCGGACCAGCAGCTCGGGGTCGGCCTGACGGGAGTAGACCATGACGGTGACGGAGCTGTTGCCGCAGATGTGTTCGACCAGATCGAGCGCGCGCTCCTGGTCGCTGTCGAGATCGACGATGATGACGTCGTAGCCTGCTTCAAGCAACTGCGGTACGTCGTCCAGCTCGGGATACTTGGCGAACTCGCGCGTGACGCTGGCCTGCGACCCGGCGAGCGCCATGGCTACGGCCTGACGGCGCTGCGGCTCCGGGCCGATGAGCGCGACCGAGAGCACGTGGACGTTCAGCGCGTCGGGACCTTGGGTAAAGGTGGACATCACCGTCTCGCCGCTCCTGTTCGTTTGCCGCGTTTCCGTTGGCTGTATCGTGGTTCGCATATTGGTTGTGCGTTCGTCATATTGACGACGTCCTCAGTGTGAAAAAAAAGAAATCAGCGTTCCGATTGCAATGGCCGGAGCGTAAGGCATTTTGCGCGCGCGGGGATTGTCGAGATTGAACTCTGGATCGGGACGCAATCCCCGCTTTTTAAAACTAAAGAGAAGCCCGGAAGCGCCTGAGAACAACTCACCAAGGAAGCCACCGGCGGCGGCCCAGCAGATGGCCATCATACCCCCGACAATGCCGGTCAGGACAAGGGCCAGTAAGAGTTGTGAGGAGCCGATCCATGCCCCGATTGCGGCGAAGAGCTTGACGTCGCCCATACCCATGCCGCCCATCAGAAAAAGTATGCCAAACAGCGCCGCTCCGAGTACCAGGCCGCCGAGGCTGTGCGCGATGCCGCTCCAGCCATGGAGCCAGCCCGAGACGGCAATGCCCGCCGCCATGAACGGCAGCACGAGCCAGTTCGGGATGCGGCGGCTGTACAGATCGGTACAGGTCGCAATCGCAAGAACGATGAGGGTCGGCCACCAGGCTATTGAATGCATACGCAGACTCTTCCGCCCTGATACAAGGGCGCACTTTCAGGAGAGCAATTCTCCATCCAAATATAGGAAAGAGCTGAAATACGTGGATTCAGTCCCTTGCCAAGCTGCCAACGAGGCACAGTGTGAACGGCTGTTTACAGGCAGGATTCGAGAGTGACGCTCGATAGCTACATTGCCCGGCGCGCAACCCCTCGAATGGAGTCGGTGCTGTCGGGTGGCGGACTGGTACATGGCGTGCTTGCAGGCGCTCGGGGCTGCTTTTGTTGCTTACAAAGTAACGTAGTAATCGGGTTAGTGATTACCTGTGGGTGCGTCTTCAGGCTCGTATAAGTAAGTGACTAGATTTTCATAGACATTCATTGGTGGTTTTGCTATCAATACAACCCTGGTTGCAAATAATTGCATTGTTCCACAAGGCCAGAAAGAACGAAGAACGAGTATCAGGTCCGCCCTCCCCCCGATGACCGAACTGTCCGCTGAAGTGGCCGGCGCACGTGAGGAGTATGTCGTTATGGTACGGATTACGTTGTACTCGGAAGATCGCAAGTTGCAGCAAATTCTCTCCTCTGCTTTAGGCAGGGATTTCCAGATCACGATCGAACGCACAGAAGACCGCATCCACATGATGCTGGCGGCTGGGGAGTGCGATGTGGTGCTTCTGGATCTGGACTCAAATGATAAGTTGCAGGGTCAACGGATAGCGAGTTTCCGGCGCATCGTCGAATCGCAGGCGCCGGTGGTGGTGATGGCCGATGACGGGATGCGCGCCACCGCGGCGGAGCTGGTGCGTCTGGGCGCGTTCAACTACTGCCGGAAACCGCCGTCGGTCCGCGACCTGAAGATGATGCTGTGCCACGCGCACGAGCGGTCGTCGCTGAAGCAGGAGCTGCGCACCGTTCGAGAACAACTGGAAGAGGTCAACTCGTGCGATCAGATGATCGGGGCAAGCCCGCAGATGCGTCAGGTGTACGACCTGATACACAGGGTCGCCAACCTGAACGCTTCGGTGCTGGTCACGGGCGAAAGCGGCACGGGCAAGGAACTGGTCGCGCGCGCGATTCATAACCTGGGGGCGCACTCCAACCATCCGTTTGTGGCCGTGTGCTGCGGCGCGATTCCGGAGACGCTGATTGAAGCGGAGTTGTTCGGTCATGAAAAGGGCGCATTCACGGGAACAGTTGGGTCGCGTGAGGGGTATCTGGAGCAGGCGGGCGAAGGGACGCTGATGCTCGATGAGATTGGCGAGCTGAGCCCCGCAACGCAGGTGAAGCTGCTGCGCGTGCTGCAACAGCGCGAGTTCAGCAGACTGGGCAGCAATAAGCTGATCCCACTGCGCGCGCGTCTGGTCTTTGCGACTCATGCGGACCTGGCGGAGTTGGTGGCGCAGGGCAAATTCCGACTCGATCTCTTCTATCGGATCAACGTCGTCAAGGTGAACGTGCCGCCGCTGCAGGAGCGGGTGGAGGACATTCCGCGGATTGCGATGCACTTTCTGCGACAGTACTCGGAGCAATACCAGAAGATGGTGGATGAGATTCACCCGAGCGCCATGGCGCTGCTGCAGGCGTACTCGTGGCCAGGCAACGTGCGGGAGCTGGAGAACGTGATTCAGCGTGCGATTATTGTGGCCGCAGGTGAGACCGTTCGCGTGGAAGACCTGCCGCTGAATATCCAGAGCGAGAGCGTGATCAACTTCGGCGACTTCCACCCGTCGAACTCGTTCGAGCGGCAACTGCGCGATTATAAGGTGAAGCTGGCCGAGACGGCCGTGCGCGAACACCACGGGAACAAGACGCTGGCGGCCAAGAGCCTGAATATATCGAGGGCCTATCTCCACAGGCTGATCCGGCTTGGCGAACATGACTCGCCGGACGAGCCGGAGAACATCGAACACGAGAATCTCGATCTGGAGTCGGCTTGAGCACTGCGCCTTCCAGGGCGGGAGAGATCCACCACTCCGCGCGCATCGGGCCACTGCGAAGCATCTTCTCCTTCCCCGTGATGCTGTGCGGCATGTTGGCCGTGTTGAGCGTGCTGACGGTGCGGGACCGCTTCGACGATCCGGACATGTGGTGGCACCTGAAGATGGGAGAGGTGATCGCCACAACTCATCGGATTCCCACCACGGACTTGTTCTCTTACACGACGAACCATCACGCATGGGTGCCGCATGAGTGGCTTTCGCAGGTGCTCATCTACGAAGCCTACAAGTGGGGCAGCTATACGGGGCTGATGCTTTGGCTGTGCTTCTTTACGTCGCTGCTGATCATCGCGGGCTATGCCTTGTGCGCGCTTTATTCGGGAAACGCCAAGACCGCGCTCGTCGGCGCTTTGGTGGTGTGGTTTTTTTCGACGACGGGAGACGCCATCCGGCCGCAGCTTATCGGGTATCTGTGCCTGACGCTTGAACTGCTCCTGGTGCATCTGGGGAGCACGCGCAGTCCGCGATGGTTTCTTTGGCTGCCGCCTCTGTTTGCCGTGTGGGTGAATTGTCACGGCTCATTCTTTCTCGGAATACTGCTGCTTGTTCTGTTTCTCTCCTGCTCGTTCTTTGAATTCAGGATGGGCTCGCTGGTTGCGTCGCGCTGGGACGCGCGCGGGCGCAAAATGCTGGCGCTGGCGCTCGTGCTCTCCGTCGCGGCGCTCTTTGTGAATCCGGTCGGGATCGATCAGGTACTGTATCCTGTGCGCGTCTTTGGACACCTGCCCCTGAACCTTGCGCTGGTAGATGAATGGAAGCCGGTCGAGATCACGAGCCTGCGCGGAGTCGGGTTGCTGGCAATGCTTGGACTCGTCTTTCTGATTGAGGTCATCCGGCGGTCCGATCTGTATTGGCACGAGCTGCTGCTGATTGCCATGGGTGCGGAGATGGCGGTCAGTCACAGGCGAATGCTTTTTGTCTTCGGCATCCTGGCTGCGCCGGTCTTCGCCCGCCTGATCGCAGACCTGTGGGATTCGTATGACATCAAACGAGACCTGCCAGCAGCTAACGCCGTGCTGCTTGCGCTCTCGGCCGTGATTGTCGTTGCGGCATTTCCGAAGCGCGCGTCTCTTGTCGAACAGATGAACAAGTCGAGCCCGGTGAAGGCGGTGGAGTTTATCAAGGAGCACCACCTGACAGGCAACATGCTGAACGCCTACGGCTATGGCGGGTATCTCATCTGGGCACTGCCGGAACATCCCGTGTTTATCGACGGGCGCGGAGACGTCTTTGAATGGACAGGCGTCTTTGGCGACTTCGCCAAGTGGATGACGCTCCAGAGCGATCCGCGTCTTCTGTTGGATAAGTACAACATCGGGTTTTGCGTGATTGAGCGCGAGTCGCCGATGACGCCGGTGTTGAAGCTGCTGCCTGGTTGGCAACTCGTTTATTCGGATGAACAGTCCGCAATCTTTGAACGAAGTGCTTCGGTCGGTGTTAAGGGTTTAGCTAAATAGCCACGAATAGAGAGGCTGCGAAAGACTCATCCGATAGCATGTGCAGAAGAGCCCAGGGCTAAAGCCACTTGAGGTTGTCGGGATTTTCGTAGGGCTAAGGCCCTGTGCTCCCACCGAAAAGCACAATGCGCCAGTTGATCCGCAGCGTGTGACGCTCTGCTCTCACACTGTTATTTACAACTCTTTTTCGATGACGAATCGTGGTCTGGATTTGGTCTCGGAATAAATTTTGACTACGTATTGTCCGATGACGCCCATGCAGAGCAGTTGCACACCTCCGAGCATGTAGAGCGGGATCACGATGGACGCCCAGCCCGGTACCGCTGCCGGGTTTGTGATCCTGACCCACAGCGCCCAAACTGCCAGTGCAAAACTGGCCAGTGAGATGAGTAGGCCGACGATGGTGATGAGCTTCAGCGGAACTTCCGAGAAGGAGGTGATCCCTTCGATGGCAAGGGCAACCATCTTCGAGAATGGGTACTTCGATTCTCCGGCAAAGCGCTCGCTGCGATCGTAATAGACGCGCGCTGAAGTGAATCCCAGTTGAGGAATGACGCCGCGAAGGAAGAGATTGGTCTCTTTGTAACTCTTCAGCGCCTCAAGCGCGTTGCGGCCGAGCAGGCGGTAGTCGGCGTGGTTGAAGATGAGTTGCACGCCGACGGCTTGCAGCATGGAGTAATATGCCTCTGCTGTGACCCGTTTGAACCAGGTGTCTGCTTTGCGCGCGCGGCGGACACCGTAGACGATCTCAGCGCCTTTGGCGTGGGCGGCGAGCATGTCCTTGATGGCTTCGAGATCGTCCTGCAAGTCGGCATCGACGCTGACGACTGCGTCGCCTGGCGCGCTCAGAAGCCCTGCCAGCAGGGCACGTTGATGACCGCAGTTGCGCGATAGCTTGATGCCGTGGAAGCGCGCGTCAGCGGCGGCGAACTGCGCGATGAGGGGCCACGTGTTGTCGGTCGAGCCGTCGTCTACAAAGAGGACGCGGCCTTCGGCGATGTCGCCGCGTGCGGCCAGCTCGCGCAGCAGGATGTCGAGACGCCGGGCCGTCTCCGGCAACACCTGCTCTTCGTTGAAGCAAGGAACGACAATCGAGAGATGCACTGGTTGCGTCATATCGTCCGGGTCTTCCGGGTCGTGCGGTTTCGTGCGTCAGCCACAGTTTGCAGGATGAGGCTCAGTTGCCGCTGCTATTTGTAACGGCTCGAACCAAGAGAATACCGCGATGCTTCCAAATCGCCATGCGCGAAAGCCAGGTGACGGGAAGCGTGGACAGGATACGGGCGCGGACCCGATAGGCTACGCTCGACCGATGGGGAATGGGTACGCCGTCAGGGACGCGGGTTGCTGCGACGTCTGAAGCGAGGCTCGCCTGGGCGCGCCGGGAAACATAGAGAACTGCGTTGTGACGATACCAGATTTCAATCTGCTTCACTCCGGCGATCTGAGGACGAAGAAAATCGTAGGGAGCGTAGCCGTGTTCGGCGAAGAGCTGACGCCAGAACTCGTACGGCTGCTCGTTGATGTGATTCTCGCCGCCCTGTCCCGGAGTCGCCGCGGAAAATAAGATGGAGCCGCCATGCCGCACGAGGTTTTCAACCAGGGTGCGGCTGGCGGAGGTCGGTAGATGCTCGCCGACTTCGAGGCACTGCACCAGATCGAATCGTCTCTCTACATCGAACGGTCGGCTGATGTCGCTAGCGATAAAGTCTTTGGGGGGGATGAGCAGCATGTCCGGCTTCACGTAGTCGCCGTCAACGCCGAGACAGGTCTCGACCCCGAGTTTGCTGTACACATCGAGCCACGCTCCGGCGCCACAGCCCACGTCGAGCACGCTGCGGGCCCCCAACGCATCGATTACAAGCGGAGCGATGTGTTGTGCGGAACGGGTGGCTCCCTGCTGGATGTAGTGAAAGAAAAGATCGTCGTAGGCGTAGCTACGGACAGTCGATGCACGATCTCGGGCCAAGTGATAGACCTCCGTGGACTTATAGTAACCGGATAAAACTATCTTGATTGCGCAGCGCGGCCTAATACCCTTGGGGGGTATACTGCATCTAACTGAACGGGAGGCAACCACGATGCAAAACACTCTCAACCTGTCTGTCCAGGGAATGCACTGCGGGGCCTGCGTGCGACGCGTGACGGCCGCGCTCGAAGCGGTGCCTCGAGTACGCGTTGAATCGGTCGAGGTGGGCTCGGCTCGCATTGGTTATGATCCGGCGGAGGCTACGCCTGAGGGAATTGTTGCGAGCATCAACCGCATCGGCTTTCAGGCGAGCGTTCAATGACGACGGCTCTCCACCATGCGGAGCCGCAAAACACCCACTCGGCAACCGAGCGCATCACGATCCCGGTCAGCGGGATGACATGCGCCTCATGCCAGACCTTTGTGCAGAATACGCTGGCCGCGCAGCCGGGCGTGCGCGAAGCCGCGGTAAACCTGATGATGAACAACGCCACGGTTGTCTTCGACCCGAGCGTGACCTCTCCGGCGGCGCTGGTGGAGCAGATTCGCGGCACCGGCTACGGCGCTGAACTTCCTGACCTGCATCAGTCGGCCGTGGAAGAGCAGCAGGAGGCGGAGCGTCTTCAGCGGGTTGAATACAGGCAACTTCGCGTGAAGGCAGGAATCAGCCTCGTCGCAGGCGCGGTGGCAATGCTGGTGTCGATGCCGCTGATGAGTATGCCTGGGGCGGCCAACATAGCTCACATGAGCGACCCGCTGATGAACTGGTCGGTGCGCGTATTTGATCCCGCGCTGCGGCTGGTTATGCCGTGGATGTACAGCATCTCCGCAGACGCGCTGCGCTGGTTCCTCTTCGCGCTTGCAACTGTGATCGTCGTCTGGGCCGGGCGGCACTTTTACGTTAAGGCGTGGTCGGCACTGCTGCACAAGACGGCCGACATGAATACGCTGATCGCGCTGGGTACGGGCGCGGCCTATCTTTACTCTGCCGCAGCTACCGTCGCGCCTGGATTCTTCATCGCGCACGGCGTTGCTCCTGATGTTTACTTTGAGGCGGCCATCCTCATCATTGCGCTCATCCTCGTGGGCAACACGCTTGAGAGCCGCGCCACCGGTCAGACCTCCGCCGCGCTGCGGAAGCTGATCCGCCTGCAACCCAAGACTGCGCGCGTGCTGCGAAATGGGGTCGAAGTGGGCCTGCCGGTTGAGTCAATCCAGCGCGGCGATCTGATTGTTGTTCGCCCCGGCGAGCGTGTTCCCACTGACGGTGAAGTTGTCTCGGGCAAGAGCAGCGTGGATGAATCGATGCTGACGGGCGAATCGCTGCCGGTTGAAAAGTCGGCTGCGGATCGCGTGATTGGCGGCACAGTGAACCAGCGCGGTGCGTTCCAATATCGTGCGACCAGCCTTGGTGCAGAGAGCATGCTTGCGCAGATTGTCCGGATGTTGCGTGAAGCTCAGGGCACGCGGGCTCCTATCCAACGTATAGCTGATCGCATCAGTTCCGTCTTTGTGCCGTCGGTGATCGGCATCGCCGTCGCTACGTTTTTCCTCTGGCGCATCTTTGCGCCGCACGCGGGGGCGATGCAGGCCTTCGCCGCAGCTGTCACTGTGCTGGTCATTGCCTGCCCGTGCGCGATGGGTCTTGCCGTGCCGACTGCTGTGATGGTCGCCACCGGACGCGGTGCCTCACTCGGATTACTCATCAAAGGCGGCGAAGCTTTGCAGCGTCTCGAAAGGATTGACACCGTCGTGCTCGACAAGACGGGCACGATCACCATTGGACGTCCGCAGGTTACTGAGGTTGTGCCTGCGAGCACCGCGCACAGCGAGGACGAGATCATCCGCATGGCGGCATCGCTTGAGCGCGCCAGCGAGCATCCGCTTGGCGAAGCTATTGTGCGCGACGCGCTCAAACGCGGCCACGCGCTTTCCGAAGTCGAGAGCTTCGAGTCGCACAGCGGCCTAGGTGTCGTCGGCATTGTCGAAGGCAGAGCGATACTCGTTGGCAATTCCGCATTTTTGAAGAGCTACAGCATCGATACGGAGCCACTGCGCGAGCGCGCCGACGAACTGGCAGAACATGGGCAGACGTCGCTGTGGGTTGCCGTCAACGGCGAGCTTGCGGGGATCATCTCCGTTGCCGACACCATCAAGCCGACTTCCGTAGAGGCCATCAGAAAGCTGCACCGCAAGGGCCTTCGTGTCGTGATGCTCACCGGAGATAGCGAGCGTACCGCGCGCGCCATTGCACGTCAGGCAAATATCGATGAGGTTGTTGCGGGCGTGCTGCCTTCCGGCAAAGCTGATGCCATCAAGCAACTTCAGGCTGGCGGCCGCACCGTCGCCATGGCCGGCGACGGCGTCAACGACGCGCCTGCGCTGGCGCAGGCCGATGTTGGTATCACCATGGCAACCGGCTCTGATATCGCCATCGAGGCAGGCGACGTGACGCTGATGCGCAGCGACCTGACCGGCGTGGCCGCCGCCATTGCGCTCTCGCAGAGCACCATGCGCGTGATGCGGCAAAATCTTTTCTGGGCATTTCTCTATAACGTCATCGGAATTCCGCTTGCAGCGGGCGCGCTCTATCCACACTTCGGCGTATTGCTCAGCCCGGTGATCGCCAGCGCAGCCATGGCGCTCAGCTCGGTCAGCGTCGTCACCAACAGTCTTCGACTGCGCCGCTTTCAATACTCCTGATCGGAAAAATCCACTTATGGCAAAACAACGCTCCGTCATCACAACATCTCAACTCTCCGACCACTGCCCGCATGAACCGAGCGGGCGCAAGGCGACTGGTGTCGATCCGAAGATCAAGGCATCGAACCTGCGTCGGCTGCGCCTCATCGAAGGCCAGGTGCGCGGCCTGTACCGCATGGTGGAAGAGGACCGCTATTGCGCCGACATCATTACACAGGTCTCGGCCGTGCAACAGGCGCTTCGTTCCGTCGCGCGTGCGCTGATGAGCAACCACCTTACACATTGCGCCACCGAGGCCATTCGCACCGGCTCGGCCAGGGAGCAACAGGCCATGTACGACGAGCTGCTCGACCTTATTTATAAGAATGCTCGTTAATGTGGCCTGAAGTTGAGCGAAGTATACGATGAGCCTTCAGGGACTGCGTAAGAACGCTATGCCTTGAGGCTATAGCGAGAAATACGGGGACCTCTCCACTGCGGCGGCAAAGAAGGCCGCCTTCGGTTGAGATGACGTGCGTCTTTGCATGGCTGCAAGTGGCAGACAGAGGCTGCGTTGCCGACTCGCTTGTCTGCTAGCATTAATCGAACCCAATGATCATGACGAACTCCGCAGAAACAGCTCCCATCCGCGTCCGCATTGCGCCTTCACCTACCGGCGACCCACACGTCGGCACGGCCTACATCGGCTTGCTGAACTACGTTTATGCGCGCCAGCGCGGCGGCAAATTCATCCTTCGCATTGAGGACACCGACCGTACTCGCTTTGTTGCAAGCTCCGAGCAGATGATCTTCGATGCGCTTCGCTGGGTGGGTCTTGCCTGGGACGAAGGCCCCGATGTCGGCGGCCCGCATGGCCCCTATCGTCAGTCGGAGCGCACCGAAATCTATCGCAGACACGCGGACATGTTGCTTGCCAACGGCACTGCCTACCGGTGCTTCTGCACGGCCGAAGAACTTGATGCGGTGCGCAAGCAGCAGCTTGCCGCGAAGCTACCGCCGCGCTACCCCGGCACTTGCCGCTATCTGACGCCGGAACAGATTGCGGCGAGGCAGGCTGAGGGAAGGGTTTTTACTATCCGCCTTGCTGTGCCGACCGAAGGCTCGACGACCTTCCGTGATGAGCTGCGTGGCAACATCACGTTCGACCATTCGAATGTGGATGATCAGGTGCTTCTCAAATCCGACGGCTTCCCTACCTACCATCTCGCCAATGTCGTTGACGATCACCTGATGGAGATCACCGATGTTATCCGCGCTGAAGAGTGGATTTCTTCGACACCCAAGCATGTGCTGCTCTACAAGGCCTTCGGCTGGGCCGCTCCGCGCTTCTGGCACATGCCGCTGCTGCGCAATATCGACAAGTCGAAGATCTCAAAACGCAAAAATCCTGTCTCGCTCATCTACTACCGTGAGAGCGGCTATCTGCCTGTAGCACTCATCAACTTTCTGGGGCTGATGGGCGGCGGGATGCCTGCCGACTTCAACGGCGGCACGGAAAAATTCACACTCGCCGAGATGGTCGAGCACTTTGTGTTTACGAACATCCGCCTCGGCGGCCCTGTCTTCGACCTCACCAAACTGAAGTGGCTCAACGGTGAGTATCTGCGCGCCATGACGGCTGAAGACTTTTTCACTCAGGTTCGCACGCGCGTCTTCGGCGACGATTACATCCGAGCCATTTCGGCGCTGATGCAGACGCGCATTGAGACGCTGGCCCAGTTCGGAGACCTGACCAGCTTCTTTTTTCAGGACGACGTCGTGCCCATGCAGGAGGTCTTTCTGCCGAAGAAACGCGCGCTCGAAGAGACGCTTGCGTTCGCGCAGGACCAGCTCGCAACGCTTGAGGCCTGCGGCTGGACAAATGAAGAGATGGAAGCTGCGCTCAAGAAACTGGGCGAGGAAAAATCCTGGTCGGTAAAGGAAAATTTCATGCTGCTGCGCGCCATCGTGACGGGCAGCACCATGTCGCCGCCGCTACTTGAAAGCATGATCGTCTTTGGCAAGGCGCGGACGCTCGACCGCCTGCGCCGCTTTCTCGATGCGCAGAAGAAGGCTGCGGGCGGCCAGAAGTAACCCGTAGCGAGGATTTATTTTGCAGCGGCGTTGCCGGTCGCTTCGCCATATTCGACCCGTCCGGCTGAGGGCTCGATTCCGGCGTGCTCCATAATTTTCCTGGCGTCATCGGGCCACTGATCGTCTTTCACCAGATGGTCGTCGAGGATCAGGTCGTCCTCGTAGTTGGTCCACATACCGCCGACTTTTGTTCCGTTGTGCCAGTTGTCGGAGGCGGTGTTGTCCGTCGAGATTCTGAGCGGGAAGGCGCTATGGACGGTGTTGATGTTCAGCCACGTTCCCGCCGGATCGTCCACTACGTTTCTGCGCACCGTAATGTAGCGCGAACCTTCGTCGAGATAGAGAGCGATGCGTCCGCTGTTGTTGAAGATGTAGTTTTCGGTGATGAGCGTGCCCGGGCTTGCGGACAGGTTGTAGATGGCGCCGCCATCGTGGAACAACTTCTTCGCACCGTGAATGCGGTTCCACGCGACCACAACATCGCGGTGTGTGGTCGGCGTCTGGTAGACAAGATTTTCTTTGAAGTCGTACCCGTGCATACGCACGCGGTAGTTGGGATTGCCGCCGGGGTCCTGCATGCCCCAGCCGTAGCCGATGTCGATGGCGTCGTATGGCACGTCGGAGATGTCGTTGTGCAGGATCAGCGCGCCTTCGACGTAGGTTTCAAGAATGGCGCTATTGTCCAGATAGTCCTTGCTTACGTCTTGAATGCGATTGTTGCTGACGAGCAACTGGCGGTTGATCATGCGCGGATCGCGCGGATGGTGTGCGTCGCGCCTGACGCCGCCGGCCAGCACTGCGCCACCCGCGTCGTCGGTAAACACAGAACGGGTGACGCGGATGTCGCTGGTACCGAGTCCGGCTCCCGTGATGTTTGCATCGGAGTCATTGCCAATGCCCAGTGCATACTGACCGAGGTGTGCGAAGACATCCTGGTCGAAGGTGATGCGTTGCGCGGCGGCCACCTGGATTGATGCCGGCATCTGGCTCCACTCGTTGCGAACCGTCTCGAATGCGGGACAACCTTGCGAACAGTCTGCAATCGGGTCCGTCGGATAGGCGACTGCGCGCCCCATCAGATACGAACCGCTCTGCTGGCTCGCATAGCCTTCTGAACTGGAAGGGCCGGGCCACGATGTATAGGAAAAGCGAATGCCACGAAAGGTCAGGTCCGCGACGGGTGCGTCCAGACTGTCGCCAATCGCCATCAGCACTGTCAGGTGCGGCAGCTCCACATCGAGTGAATGGATGTCCGCGCCTGCGGGCGGGCGGAGATACAGCTTCCCGTGCTCAGGGTCGAGATACCACTGGCCGGGTTCGCGCAACAACGCAAGCGAGTTGGCAAGATAAAGATGCGCAAACTGAGGGCCGAATGGGCGCTCGATGGTGTCGTAGCCCCACAGATTGTTCTGCCATGCGGGCTCCTTCATCACCAGCGTGTGCCCATCGACACGCTCGACGGGCGAGATGCGCCTGGTGAAGAATCCTGTTGCGACGATCTCCAGACGGCCCTGGGCCGCGACTGTGGCGAGATCGTCGAAGGCAGAACCGGCGAGGATAATTCCCTGCTGCGTGAACGTGACAGCGGAACGCGGAACCTCTTCCTGCGTGCGGTTGGCGAGCCGGTCATTCACCCAGATCTGGCGCGCATCGGCGCCAATAGGAACGTCTGCGACATAGATCTGCCGCTTCGCGTCATACAAGTTCCAGTCAGCAACGCGCGTGGCGCCGGAGATCACCGGGCTGGCTCCGTCAGCCGCCCGCCACTCCACATGGTGCCCGTTGCAGCCCCCATCTTTTGCTGTGAAGACCAGCGGCCGCTCCAAACGATACATGCCGTCCGCCAGCAGTACTTCAATATCGTGATCGCAATTCGACTGGCGCACCGCCCTCTGCGCGCGCTCCAAGGTTCGGAACGGGTGCGCTTCCGTTCCGTCGGCAGCATCGTGGCCGTTTGGAGAGACGAAGATGGATGTTATGCTGCGAGCTTTCGGTGCTGCGAATGCAACGTGATATGCACAGAGTATTGACAGGATGGCAACTGCTCCCATGCGGTGTCGTAGCATCTTCATCGTGCCGTGTCGCTCCTCTCCAGCCTTGTGTGAACTGTGATGGGTTCGCCGCTGTATCGGAGGTCGTGGGTTTCGGTGCCGGTCTTTGCAATGAAGATGACCGTGTATGCTCGTTCGCGAACCATTCCGACAAATGCTCCCTGCCGCTCGCTGATCGTCAACTCACCGTGAGACTCGCTCCAACTGAGCGGCACCAGAGCGCATGCTCCCGATTCATACTCGTAGCCATCGCCTGCATCTTCGTACAGCAGAAACTCCGCATCGGCGCCGCAGTACACACGAATTTCGTAGGGCGCGTCTTTGATCTCGTCGGCATATTGCATGACAGCGCCCAGAGAGAGGATACTCCCTGCCTTTGCGAAGAGCGGCATTGTCTCCAGCGGCGCATCAGCCCATATCTTCTGGCCTCCCTTCGCGTAACGGTTGGTCCAGAAATCGAACCACCCTGTCGAGGCAGGCAGATAGACTTCGCGCGCCTTCCGCGTATCGACCAGCTTTCGCGACCCCTTCTCGTAATACATGGGATGCGTCACCGGACAGACCATCAATGCACGGCCTAGCATATATTGCGTTCCGATGTCGTGCGTTCTCCGATCTTCGGGAAACTCCAGCGCCAGTGCACGCACCATCATCGCACCCTCGCGTGTCACTCCAGCGACCAGCGAATAGAGGTAGGGCAACATGCGATACCTCAGGCGAATGAACGCGACGATTGTGTCGTAAAACGGATTCCCTGCGTCGCCGAAACTCCAGACTTCGCGAGCAGCGTCAGTTCCATGCGAGCGAAACATCGGCAGAAATGCGCCATATTGCAGCCAACGCGTGGAAAGCTCCCAGTAACCGAGATCTTTCGAGCCTGTGTCCGCCGCATCGGGCTCCAGCGCATCGGCTGAGGTAAGGCCGCGACAGCCGTTGGGATAGTCGCCACGCCAAAACCAGAGATTTGCATCGTAGTTAATGAAGAAGCCGCCGATGTCCACCGTCCAATAAGGCTCGCCCGTTGCGCAGAAGTTGATGCCTTCGGCGATGGAGCGACGCAGCGTCTCCCATGTGGCGCAGGTGTCGCCATTCCACGTGATCGTGCTGTAGCGATGCTGCCCCGCGTAGGCGGACCGCGTGAGATTCACCACTCGCTTCGGTGTCCCGGTACTGCGCTGCCCTTCGTAGATACCTTGCGAATGCAGCAGGGAGTAGGCGTTGATCTCGCAGGCGTCGAGATACAGTTTGGATTGCTGTGTGTTGATCAGCAGGCGCTCATGCGGCTCCGGCTTCACCGCGCCGCTCCAGTCTGCTTCAAACGGTTCGGTGCAGTCGCACCACCAGGCGTCCACGCCTTTGTCCCACAGGCCTCGTCTGGCCTGACTCCAATAGATCTCTCGCGCCTCTGCTGAAAAGGCATTGTAAGTGGATTGATTTCCCAGCATCAGGTTGCGCTCCAGCAGTTCGCGTTGGTCGGAACAGCCGCCGGTCATTGTTGGCCAGATTGAAATCATCAACCGCGCGCCCTTTGCATGAAGCTCGTCAGTCAGCGCACGAGCATCGGGAAAACGAATCGGATCGAGCGATTTCTGGCCCCATCCGCTTCCGTTCGGCCATGACTTCCAATCGAGCACAATGACGTCGAGCGGAATGCGGCGGCGGCGATACTCGTGAACTACCTCGGCAAGCTCACGCGCATTCACATATCGTTCTTTGGACTGAACATATCCAAGCGCCCACTTCGGCAGCATAGGAGCTTTGCCGGTGAGACGATGGTAAGCAGCCGTCACAGCATCGAAAGAGCCGCCGCCGATCACGTAAAAATCCAACTCGTCGACAGCGTCGGCCCACCAGTACGTGCCATTCGCATCGTCGTGAAACGTCATCAACGAGCAGCAATCCAGCAACACGCCATATCCGCGAGTTGACACGAAGACCGGTGCGACCGCCTTCATGTTCTGCTGGTAAAGCTCGCGCGACTTTCCACGAAGATTGCCATAGCCTTCCTCATGCGATCCCAGGCCGAAGATCGCTTCATCGTCGCTGAAGACGAACTCAAGCTTTGCTTCAAATGCTTCGCGGTCGAAGACCGTCTCCACCGGCTGAGCGACTGCGCGCGTGCCGTCAATGCTCGCCTTCACAGCCACTCCGACATCCGGGCTGAAGAGATTGCGATAGAGTTTTTTCGCCGTCAGCCATTTGCCTCCGCGTTCCGGCTCGCGAAAGAACAGTTTGTCTTTGGCATCTTCATACGCGACGGCCCCGCTTACGCGATTGATACGGACAACCATCGCAGGGGTCGCTATCCGCAGTTCATCACCAGCTTCCGTCAGAACGAAATCGACAAAGCGATCTTGCGTGGTCACAATCCGGCTGGGCTTGTCCAAAAACGGTCGCCCCTCGGTGTACGAGACGCGAACAATCGCTTCGGTCACGAATAGGATGCGCAGATGTGCTCCCGTCTGCGCAACCAGAACAACCGCGTCGTCGCTGCTCTCAAGATGGAACACTGGCACCCCGGGCACTAATCGCTGTTGCTGATAGCAGCGGCCGTCGCACGGCGCTCTGCCAGTTCTCCGCGTATCTGCGGCTCAAGTTTTTCATAGCGGTAGTAGAACAATACTGGAATTGCCGCCAGCACGTAGCAGAGCGCGGGCAGCCAAATGAAGCTTAGCCGGATGCCGGTCAGTGCATGAGCGGTCTGCTCCACGTTGGGCACGTAGGAGTACCACTGCAATATCCAGGCGGGCAGCGCGCCCCCCAAGCCGCTTCCTGCCTTCAGGCAAAACGCCGCGCCAATGGCTGTGAGCAGGCCTTCGGCGCGCACGCCACATCTCCACTCTCCGAAGTCCACGCTGTCGGAGAGCACAGAAAACGGCATGGCCATTGCAATGCCGCTGGCAAAAAATCCGAACCCCCATCCGAGCAGCGTCACCGCAGTTGCAGTTGCTCCGTGTCCAAAGCAGAGCATCAGTTGGCCAACGACGGCGCCGATCAAGCTCACTGCCCACACTGTTCGCTTCGACATACGCCGGCACAGCATCGGCATCAACAGAATGCTGCCCAGCGATACGACGTCCATGCTGTTGGCAAACGAAGTCAGGTCGCGCCGATGCAGCACGTATTGAAAGAAGTACGGAGCGCAAGAGATGCGCGCCACAAACGCGATCCAGAAGAAGAGGCTGCTCACAAAGATGATGAACCACGGCCCGTTGCCTTTCAGCGCGCTCAGGCTCTCGCGAACGGAGAGTCGATGGCTGGCGGTAGGAACGTTCTCTTTGAGATTGCGGAAGGCGGTCAGATACAGCAACACTGTACCGCAGGCGTAGATGGGCATTACGCGCATGTAGCCGAGCCGATCGTTTCCCCGCCCCAGCCATTCCACCATGGGAAGTAGCGACAGATTGACCGCGAGCACGCCAAGTTTTGATCCGACCATGCGGTAGCTGGTCAGCGTGATGCGCTCCTGCGTGTCCGGCGTCAGCGCGGAAAGAATCGACGTGACCGGTGTGTTGATGCCTGTGTAGAGCGTGCTACAGACAACGTAGGTGACGGCAGCATAGATGATCTTTGCCGCGGGTCCCAGGTGCGGAGTCGAGAACGTCAGCACACCGAACAACGCAAATGGAACACAGAGCCAGAGAAACCAGGGGCGGCTCTTGCCCCAGCGGCTGCGCGTCTTGTCGAAGATGAATCCCCATATCGGCGCGTCGATTGCATCGGAGGAGCGCGCCAGCAACAGGATTGTTCCGGCAGCAGCGGCAGAGATGCCGTACACGTCGGTATAGAACTTGAGCAGGTAAAACGAGATGACGCAGAAGATCAGTTGCCCGGCAACTTCACTTGCCACATAGCTGAGCCGCGTCCGCATCACCGCATTGTTCGCACGATTGTCTACGGTCACGTTCCTCATCCATGCAGCGGCTCCGGCCACTGTCGCGCTTTAAGCATGGCATACGCGCGGCCTTTGGATCACCAGCTACTCTAGCCGCCGCCCTGCATTCCCGACTTCTCATTTATAGAGTCACTTGTTATCATTTCGTGTCGTCATGCGGACTCACCTGAATCTTCCCCATCAAGCAAATGGAAGCCTGTGGCACTACTCGAACCGCGGTGCGACGCACAAGCGTCACCATCATGCCGAGTTGGAGTTGAACCTTGTCACGCGGGGCAAAGGCACGTATCTGCTTGGCAATCGCCGCTATCAGATCCGTCGCGGCGATCTGCTCTGGCTCTTCCCTGCGCAGGAGCACCTTCTCTTTGAACAGAGCCAGGATTTTGAAATGTGGATCGCTGTCTTCAAGCGCAAGGCGATCGTCCGCACGCCCAACGACCCACGCAGCAGAGTTCTTCGTCAGCTAGACCCCGTCGGGGATTTCTGCCGACGCCTTACCGGGCAGGATGTCAGTCGCGTTGAAACTCTCTTCCGCGAGCTGGCCCATTCTGTTGACGACATTGTCCTGCTGAATGCGGGTCTTCCCTATGCGCTGCTTTTCGCATGGGAATCATTCGAGCGTGCCGCCGATGTTCCTGTGCGCGATCTGCATCCTGCGGTCGAGCGGGCTGCACGCCTGATCAGCGACCCTTCCAATAGCCTTGCGCTCGACGAACTTGCGCATCGCGCTGGGCTGAGCGCAACACGGCTTAGCCGCCTCTTCAAAGAGCAGACCGGCTTTGCGCTGGTTGATTTTCGCAATCGCAAACGCGTGGAACGCTTCGTCGAGATCTACGGATCGGGCCAGCGCCAGACCATGCTCGACGCCGCACTTGAAGCAGGGTTTGGCAGCTATCCGCAGTTTCATCGCGTCTTCAAGCGCATCATGGGCTACTCTCCCATGCAATACCGACAGCAGGGCGAGACTAGTGCACCACTCCGCCCTAAGCGGTGAGCCTTTGCCAGAGTCGATCAATCTCCCGGCGCAGGATTTTGGCGTCCTCCCAACTTGAGGGAAAGGTGGAGAGTGCATATCCTCCCTGCACGGGGCCCAGTTCAGGGCAAATAAATAACTCTCTTCCCGAATTGCGATTCCCTTCAAGCCAGCAGGCAAGCGTAGCTTCCGCAAACGGCAGCCAATCCACGACTTCCCGAGTCAGTGCTCCCCGTCCGTCTGTAATGGGCACCTGGGCGTGGTGCCCATTGAAGGGACGCAGGTGAAAGTGTTGTGCGTGCTGGATGAGAGCAGACCGCAGCAGCAGCTTTTCGGCGAAGCTCTCCGGCACAAGATGTTTGACTACAGCAAAATGTGAGAAGTCCCAGGAGACAGGCAGCAGTTCACCGGTGGCCTGCTGGTAGGCATCTGCGAGCGCGTACATTTTTTCCGGAGTCTCGGTGCAGGTGCCTCGGTGCGTCTCAATCACCGCCTGCAAATCGAGTGCTTTCGCCTGCCTCACCAGTTCCATGCAGAGCGGAAGGGCTTCGGCTGTGAGCATGGCGTCGGTTCCCAGTTGAACATTGACCTGAGTCGTGCCTGAACGCTTCAGGTCTTCGAGCAGATGAGGGAACTCTGTTGCATCCGCCGTCGCCATACCCCCAACGAAGGTCAGCCCATACCGTCTGGCCCCTTCGGTCAGCTCGGAGCTGGGCGCCCAGCACACGCTGTCGAAGCCCGCCTCGCGGATAGCGCACAGTTTTTCGTCGAGCGTCCATTCGTGCTGCTGTGAAGGATGCCCCATCAACGTCCACAAGTTGGCGAACAGTCGTAATACCGGTTTCATCACTCAGGACTATCGCACAGGATCTTGCGGAAGCACAACGACAAAAAGTGATAGCATGTTGTCCGCAAAGTGAGAAGCATCCGGTCTCTGACAGCTTTATAGTCCATGCCATGATGACGATTTCGAGCGAACAGCGGGAACAGTACCAGCGCGAAGGCTATCTTATTCTCCCGGCAGTTATCCCCGGCGACATGCTCACGATGCTGCGCGAGGAGTGCTCGTACTACCTTGGCTACTACGACTCCATCATGGATGCCAAGGGTGTTGAGACCGACAATCTGAGCCATCGCGGCAAGCGATACTTTATCAACAATCGCTACCGTCTGAGCCAGCGGCTCTGGCAGTTCATCTTCAGCGACCTGATGGCGCAGGTGGTGGAAGCGACCGTTGGACCCACCGCGTACCTCTTCCATGAACAGTGGGTCGTGAAGGGTGCGGAACAAGGAATGAAGTTCTCGTGGCACCAGGACAGCGGTTATGTGAAATGGTACGACCCCAGCACCAACCATAAGCCCTACGTCACCTGCTGGTGCACGCTCGATGACGTGAGCGAAGAGAATGGCACAGTGTATTTATTGCCGCACTCACGCGCAGGCACGCGCGGAAAGATTATCGACCATTTCAAGGAAGAGAAGACGAACGACCTGATTGGCTATACGGGTGATGATCCCGGCGATGCAGTCATTGTTCCGGCAGGCAGCATTGTCGCTTTCGACAGCTTTGTATTCCATCGCAGTGGCCCCAACCGCACGAACCGGATGCGCCGCATCTATTTGCCGCAGTACAGTGCCGCTCCGATTCTGCGCCCTGACGGCAAGCCCTGGGCCATGGCTACGCCGTTCCTCGACCATGGGCGGAACGTCTACGACCACACCGGAGACACAGCAGACGCCTTCGGCCCCTTTCCGAAGATGGAACCGGTCATAACGTAGATTTTCTTGCAGTAGCGACAACAAATGAGCACGCAGATGTTCCGGAGCGCAATCCTATCCGTTCTTGAACATCTGCTTGATGCCGCGCAGCGCCTGCCTGGTTCGCTCCTCGTTTTCGATGAGCGAGAAGCGCACGTGTCCGTCGCCGTGGTCTCCGAACCCGATTCCGGGGCTCACCGCAACCTTGGCTTCGAGCAGCAGCTTCTTTGAGAACTCGACCGAGCCGAGCTTGCGGTATTGTTCGGGAATCCGTGTCCAGGCAAACATCGTCGCCTTTGGCAGCTCGACCGGCCAGCCCAGCTTGTTCAGGCCGCCCACCAGCACGTCGCGCCGCGAACGATAGTTGTCGCGGATCTTTGCGACGCACTCCTGCGGGCCTTCGAGCGCGGCAATCGAGGCCACCTGAATCGGCGTGAACGTCCCATAGTCGAAGTAGCTTTTGATGCGCCCCAGCGCAGCCACCAGCTTCTTATTTCCAACCATGAAGCCCACGCGCCAGCCGGGCATGTTGTAGCTCTTCGAGAGTGTGAAGAACTCGACTGCAATGTCCTTCGCACCGGGAACCTCAAGCACGCTGGGCGCGCGGTAGCCGTCGAAGACGATGTCGGCATAAGCGAGGTCGTGGACGATGTAGATGCCCAGTTCCCTGCACAGCGCCACCACGCGCTCGAAGAAGGAAAGCTCCACGCATTGCGTCGTAGGGTTCGCGGGAAAGTTGAGGATCAGCAGCTTCGGTCGCGGCTGCATACGCGGCAGGTTATGCTCCAGCTTTTCGAGCAGCGCGTCCGCGCCAGCGCCGTCGATGGAGATGCTCTGCACCTTCGACCCGGCAATCACCGGTCCGTAGATATGGATGGGGTAACTCGGGTTCGGCACCGCAACCGTGTCGGCATCGTCGAGCACCGCGAGACACAGGTGCGCAATGCCCTCCTTCGAGCCGATGGTGACAATCGCCTCGGTCTCGGGGTCGAGGTCCACGTCGTAGCGCGTCTTGTACCAGTTCGAGATGGCCTTGCGCAGGCGCGGGATGCCGCGCGAGAGCGAGTAGCGGTGCGTCGCCGTCTTCTGCGAGGCCTCGATCAGCTTGTCCACGATGTGCTTCGGCGTGGCGCCGTCGGGGTTGCCCATGCCGAAGTCGATGATGTCTTCGCCGCGCTTGCGGGCCGCCGCCTTCAACTCGCTGGTGATGTTGAATACATACGCCGGCAGCCGTGTCAGCCTTCTAAACTCATCCATCTGTCTCTGGTGCTCCGTTCAGTCGTCTCTATCCATCATGCCATCGGCGCACAGCCCGGGGCGCATGGCCGTTCGCACAAAACTGTTCAAAAGCTGTGTATCACCCGGGTGCGGAGTCAGCGTGCGGTAAAGATGATTTGCACCGGCAGGTCGCGTGGCGGATAGCACGCCGCGTGGTCGCAGGCCTGGTAGTGCAGCTTGCCACTGATGGTGTGCGCGCCAGCGGTAGCGACCACCGGCACCTTCACCACGAAGTCGCCGGTATAAACGCTCAGCTTATTCGATGGGTCGAAGCTGAAGCTGTAGTTCTTCCCCGCCGGATACTCTGCTGTCTCCTCCGAGATGCCCGCCGCAGGCTGCAACACGACATCCGTCGGTATCAGCAGCACCGACTTCGGCGTATGCGAGTTCACGTGGTAGCCGTCGGCCACGCGAAAGTGCAGCTCCAGCACCGTCCGTTTGCCTGCGTGCACGTCGTGGTCTTCAGCCACATACAACACATAGGACTTCAGCGCGGGAGCCGGCAGAGGAAGCGTTCCCGCCTGGAACGCAAACATCGCCGGAGACACGCCAACTGCCGCCATCGCCCATCCAGCAACTGCCAGTCGCCATCGCATCACTGACCTCCTGACGGAGCCCCGGACGCGCTCGAAGCAAGCGCCGCCTTGATGTGCGCTTCGATCTGGTCCTTCGGCCCCAGTCCTGCCGTCTCCTCCACAATCACGCCGTTTCGTCCCACATAGAACGACATCGGCAGCACGTCCACACCGCCGTATGCCTTCTGCACCTTGCCGTCCGCCAGCAGAATCGGGTAGGTCACGCCTGCCTTCCCGGCGACCTTCGCAATCGCAGCGTCACCCGCGTCCACGTCGTCTACGAGCCCGAGGATCACCAGGCCCTGATCCGCATACTGCTTCTGGAACTGCTGGAACCACGGCATCTCGATCCTGCACGGCCCGCACCACGTCGCCCAGAAGTTGACCAGCACAGCTTTGCCTTTGTAATCGGCGAGCGAGACCTTTTTGCCGTCGAGCGTGGTCAACGAAAACGCCGGAGCGACCTTGCCGCGCAGACTCGGCTCCTCGCCCTCATCGTCTGCGTCGCTCTCGTCTACCTTGCCCGGCTGTCCCGCCGAACCTGGAATCAGTTCGACGTGATTCTCCTGCGCCTTCTGCATCGCCAGCCGCCGCGCGCGCAGGTTATGCACCCCGGCCCACACCATCAGCGCAATGCCGACAATCATCACACCCAGCACCAAAGCTCTGCGCTTCACTTGAAACATCCTTTCGGCAAGCCTGCCGCGCTCTGCCTGTAACTCTTTCTTTCCAGTTTAGACGCACGAAGCGCCCAAATGCCTGTTTTCAACACCGAGCCTCGAATTCCCTGCCGCACGCCGAACCGTTCGGACGCTGCGCTCTGCTAGCATCGTCATGTTCTCGAATCATGCCCAGCCAAGCCTCATCTTCGCCCGAACCCACGCTCCCGTCCGGCTTTGTCCGCGTTGAGGCTGCCGCGCTCGACGCCCTGGCCAGCCGGCTCGACACAACCATGCTCGCACCGTTCAACCGGGCCTGCGACCTGCTGATTCAGGCCGCTGCTGCCAGCGGACGCATCATCGTCACCGGCGTGGGCAAGAGCGGCCTGATCGCCCGCAAGATTGCCGCGACCCTGCGCTCCACCGGCACGCAGGCGTATTTTCTCCACGCAGCCGAGGCGCTGCATGGCGACCTGGGCATGGTTGCTGCCGGAGACACCGTCGTCGCCCTCTCTGCCAGTGGAGAGACCGAGGAGCTTCTCCGCCTCATCCCTGCCATCAAGCGCCTCGCGGCAAAGCTCATCGCCTTTTCAGGCTGTGCCACCTCCACGCTTGCGCAGGCGGCCGATGTCTTCCTCGACACCAGCGTCTCGGCGGAGGCATGCCCGCTCAACCTCGCCCCGACTGCTTCGACCACGGTGATGCTCGCGCTGGGCGATGCGCTGGCGCTCGAAGTCAGCCGCCGTCGTGGATGGCGGGCCGAAGACTTCGCTGACCTGCATCCCGGCGGGCGGCTCGGCAAACAGCTTGCCCGCGTCCGCGACCTCATGCACTCGGGCGACGCGCTGCCGCAGGTCTCGCCTGCCACGCCCATGCCTGAGGTTATCTACGAGATGTCGCGCAAGAAACTCGGCATGACGACGGTGCTCGACAGCGGCGGGCTGGCGGGCATGGTTTCCGACGGCGACCTTCGCCGCCTGCTCGAACGGGACGGGCCGCACGCGCTCGAACGCACGGCGGGCGAGATCATGAATCCGCACCCCATCACCATCGATGGCGCAGCCTTTGCCTCGTCGGCGCTGGCGCTGATGGAAGAGCGCAAGATCACCTCGCTGGTTGTCGTCTCACCCGAGGGACGGGCTGAGGGCGTCATCCATCTGCACGATCTCTGGACGCTTCAGCTTATATAGGCAACGAGCGGCGCCACTAAGCGGGAGGAGTCTCAACCAAGCCGGGTTCCATCTCGATTCTCGCCCTCGTCGCGCGGTGTTTGAGCCGGTACATCCGCTGGTCCGCGATCCTCAGCAGCCGCGAAGCATCCACAGCATCGTCCGGATAGATCGCAAAGCCGAGCGAGGCCGTCATCACGATAGGCCGCCCATCCAGCACGATGGGACGCTCCACCGCGCGTTGGATCATGTCCTCGAAGAAATGCACCGAGCGGCCCGGCGTCAGGTCACAGGCGACCATGGTGAACTCGTCTCCGCCCAGCCTCGCCACGCTGTCGAAGAAGTGCGAGCACTCGCGCAGATTGTTCGACATCTCGCGCAATACATGGTCCCCAGCCTGGTGCCCATTCTCGTCGTTAATCTCTTTGAAGCCGTTCAGGTCCAACAGAAAGACGGCCAGCCTTCCCTCTTCGCGCCGCGAACGCTCCATCGCTCCGGCCAGCCGCTCTGTGAACTGGCGTCGGTTGGGCAGGCCGGTCAGTTCGTCGTGCAGCGCCAGCCACTGATTGTTCCTGACCTGCTCCTCCAGCATGACCAGAATCATCCCAATCGAGATCAGCGATTTTTGCATGTTCCACACGTGCGAGGCCAGGTCGGCGTATCCGCGATGCATCACAATCCACGGATGCAACAAGAAGCACAGCGACCAGATGGTGAAGCCGGTCAGGATCGCCAGCCTGCCGGTACTGTTCCGTGGCAGCCGCTTGCGAAAGTTCAACGCCGCAATCGAGTAGACGCAGCAGATGCTCCAGTACACCGCGTGGCGGATATATCCGTGATGCACCAGCAGCCCCACGGCCAGCCAGCCCGCGGCATACAGCACCGCGTAGATCCAGCTTCGCCGCAGGTAGGCCGACGACACCACGCCGATAACCAGCCCTGCCGCAATGGCGGGAAAATACGGTCCGGCCACGCGGATGTTGAGGCCATAGGTCGTGGTCACGGCCAGCAGCGGAACTGCGTTCAGGCCGACGTACAGGAGTTGCGTCCGCCGCGAGCGTCCCTCTTCGCCTGCGCCCCAGTTGAAGATGAGACCCGCCAGCGCGTAGCAATCGAGCACGATGACGTGCAGCGCGGCTTCCGGAATCCTGCCCGGAGCATAGAACGTGTGCGCCGTCGCCTCCACCAGCGTAAAAAACAGGCCCAGCAGCCAGATGTCCGCCTGCTTGTGCGGATGCCGCCGGTGCAGCAGAAAAAGGATGACGACAAGAATCGTCAGCGCAGACAGATCGGGCAGAAAGGCATAGTTCATCAGGGCATCATGCTTCTTCGTTCCGGAGATCTCTGCGTGGGTTCGGCCTCGAAGCACGCCTCAACAGGCTTGCGATATTGCATTATCCTGCATCTTTGCAGAAACCATCCATAAAAATCCTTCGGCCTCTGGAAAGAATCCGAGGCCGGCATCGGCTCCCGGGCTTCCGGTTAGAATGAACTATCATCCCCCAAAAGCCTGCGCGAAGTACCGCAGCCGGCCGGAAAGTGTTTGTTTGCCCATGCATCGCTGGTCCCAGCTTTTTATCCCGACCCTTCGTGAAGCCCCTGCTGACGCTGAAGTTGCCAGCCACAAACTCCTGCTGCGCGCAGGCTACGTTCGCCAGCTTGGAGCGGGTATCTACAGCTATCTCTTCCTCGGCAACCGCTCCGTCAACAAGATCATCGCCATCGTGCGCGAAGAGATGGACCGCATCGGACAGGAGTTTCTGCTGCCAGCCCTGAACCCCAAAGAGGTCTGGGAGGCCAGCGGCCGCTGGACCGGCATGGGCGACAACATGTTTCGCCTGAAGGACCGCAAGGGCGCCGAGCTTTGCCTGGCCATGACCCATGAAGAGATCATGACCGACATCGCCCGCAAAGAGTTGCGCAGCTATAAACAGCTCCCGCAGATCTGGTACCAGATCCAGACCAAGTTCCGCGACGAGCCGCGCCCCAAGTCCGGCCTGCTCCGCGTGCGCCAGTTCATCATGAAGGATGCCTACTCCTTCGACATCGACGAAGCCGGGCTTGACGAGAGCTACAAGAAGCACGACCAGGCTTACCGCCGCATCTTCACCCGCTGTGGCCTGCAATTTGTTGCGGTTGAAGCCGACTCCGGCGCGATGGGCGGCTCCGCCTCGCAGGAGTTCATGGTCTACACCGACGCGGGCGAAGACCTCATCGCCTCCAGCGCCTCCGGCTACGCTGCCAACCTCGAAAAGGCCACCTCGCAACTGCCGCCCGTCACCGAGATGGAACCCACAGGCGACGGCCTGCCCGAGCTGGTCCACACCCCCGGCAAGGCCGCCATCGCCGACGTGGCCGAGTTCTTCAAAATCTCCCCGGCATCCGACATCAAGACCGTCGCCTATATGGGCCGGAACACGTCCTCCGACGACAAGACCGTCGAGGTGCCCGTCATCGCGTTTCTGCGCGGCGACCACTTCGTCAACGAGACCAAGCTCTGCGCCGTAGCGGGCGTCTCCGAACTGCGCCCCATGGTCGCCGAAGAACTCGCTCTTTACTTTGAAGGTCCAGCAGGCTACCTCGGCCCCATCGGCCTCAAAGTCCTGCCTGCGGCCAAAGGCGACCCGCGCGCCACGACGGTCATTCTCGACAAGGGACTCGAAGGACGCAAGAACATGGTCGGCGGGGCGAACAAGCTCGACTATCACTTCCGCAACATCACCCCCGGCCGCGACTTCACCTGGACCCAGGCAGCCGACATTCGCAACGTCAACGAGGGCGAGCCTTGCCCCATTAGCGGCCAGCCGCTAAAGGTCGCTAAAGCAGTTGAGATCGGCCATATCTTCAAGTTGGGCTATAAGTATTCCAGGTCCATGGGCGCAAGCGTACTGAACCGCGACGGCAAGGAAGTCACGCCCATCATGGGCAGCTATGGCATCGGCATCGAGCGCATCCTGACAGCCGCCATCGAAAGCTCAGCCGCCGCCAGCGGAGGCGCGTCCTATGCACTGCATCCGGCCATCGCCCCGTTCCATGTCGTCGTCACCATCACGAACGTCGGCGATGCCTCGCTGCTCGCTGCCGGAGAGCAGGTCGCCGCTGCTCTCGAAGCCGCCGGGCTGGACGTCCTGCTCGACGACAGGGACGAGCGCGCTGGGGTGAAGTTCAAAGACGCCGACCTCGTCGGCATCCCCTATCGAATCAATATCGGACGAGGGGTAGCTGAGGGTAAGGTTGAATTTGTTAACCGACTGGAGAACCTGACCGAAAACCTGCCCCTGAATGATGTGGCCGCACAGGTCTCCGGCAAGGTAACATCGGCGCTGCACAACTCGCTCGCGGCGGCAGCACTCTAACCGTCCAAACGAAAGAGGATTTTGGCAGTCAAGCTCAAATACGGCAGCAGCACCCGTGGTGCATCGGAAGCACCCTTCGGCTATCGCGTCCTGCGCGCGTTCCTCGTCCTGCTGCTTGGCTGCGCTGTGGCCAGCGTTGCGGTCTTCGGCTACTACTACATCCACTACAAGCATGTCGTGGACGACCGTCTGGCCTCCGGCCACCTCTTCGCCAGCGTCTCGCAGATCTATGCCGCACCCAAGCAGGTGCGCGACGGCCAGAAGCTGACCGCCGACGCCATCGCCGCCGACCTGCGCCGTGCCGGTTACAACGTCAACCCGAAGCTCGGCACCTACAACCTGACCGGCGACAGCATCTTCATCAAGCCCGGCCCCGAGAGCTATCATTCGACCGACGGCGCCACCATCAGGACCTCCAGAGGCGTCGTCACCAGCATTACGGCGGAGAACGGCGCGGCGCTCAGCGGCTACGAGCTGGAGCCGCAGCTCATCACCGCACTCTCCGAAGACGCCAACCGCACCAAGCGCCGCATGGTCAGCTACAGCGACATTCCTCCGCGCATGGTGCAGGCCGTCACCGCCATTGAAGATCGCCGCTTCTTCGAGCACTCCGGCGTCGATTACGTCCGCATCGCCAAGTGCGCCGTGCAGGATGTGCTCTCGCACCACATGAGCTGCGGCGGCTCGACCCTGACCCAGCAGCTTGCGCGCGGCTTCTTCCTCTCTCCGGAAAAGCACCTCATCCGCAAAGCCAAGGAAGTCCTCATCACCTTCCAGCTTGAGGCCCGCTTCAGCAAGCAGCAGATCTTCGAGATGTACGCCAACGAGATCAACCTGGGCCAGCGCGGCAGCTACGCCATCAACGGCTTCGGCGAGGCATCCCAGACGTACTTCGGCAAGCCCCTGCGCCAGCTCGACACGGCCCAGTGCGCTCTGCTGGCAGGGATGATCCAGAGCCCCAGCCGCCTGAACCCGTACCGTCATCCCGAGCGCGCGATGGCGCGGCGCAACCTTGTGCTGGACTCGATGGTCGAGACCGGGGCCATCACTGAGCAGGAAGCGACCGTCGCCAAGGCCGAGCCGCTGCACCTCGCACCGCCTAACATCGACGCCAGCGAGGCTCCCTACTTCGTCGATCTCGTCCACGACCAGCTTGTGCAGCGCATCGGCGACCAGGACCTCGCACATCAGAACCTGCGCATCTATACCTCACTCGACCCCGACCTGCAACGCGCCGCTACCGAGGCCGTCGAGGTGGGCATGAAGAGCATCGATGAGCTTGTCCGCAAACTGCACCGCCCGCGCAAAGGCCAGGTCGAGAAGCCGTTCAGCTATCCTCAGGTCGCTCTCATCGCGCTGGATCCGCACACCGGCCAGATCCTGGCACTCGTCGGCGGACGCAACTATGGCGCATCGCAGCTCAACCACGCCATCGCCAAACGCCCCACGGGCTCGACCTTCAAGCCGTTCGTCTATGCCGCCGCCTACAACACCAGCCTCAACGGCACCGCGCTCGGCGACACCGGCGGCGTCTTCACCGCGCTCACCCAGCTCAACGACGACTCGACCACCTTCATGTTCGGCGGCAAGCCCTACACGCCCGGCAACTTCGTCAAGGGCGAGTACCCAGGCATGGTTACGGCGGACACCGCCCTCGTTCACTCGCTGAACATCGCCACCATCTCGCTGGCTCAGATGGTTGGCTTCGGCAATGTGGCTGCGCTGGCACGCTCCGCGGGCCTCACCTCCGTCGAAGGAACACCGTCGGCAGCCATCGGGGCCTATGGTGCGACGCCGCTTGAACTGGCCGGGGCCTACACCGTCTTCGCCAACAACGGCGTTCACCTGACTCCATGGATGCTCGCCTCCGTGCGCAACTCCAACGGCGACATCGTCTCCGACTTTGCGCCGGACGCACGCCAGGTGCTCGACCCGCGCGTCGCCTTCCTCACCCAGTCGATGATGGAAGATGTGATGAACCACGGCACTGGCCTCGCCGCGCGCGCACATGGATTCACGGCCCCAGCCGCAGGCAAGACGGGAACCGAACATGACGCATGGTTCGCCGGCTACACCTCGAACCTGCTCTGCATCGTCTGGGTGGGCAACGACGATTACACCGACCTCAAAATTCAAGGAGCCGACGCGGCGGCGCCCATCTGGGCCGAGTTCATGAACCGTGCCATCAAGCTGCCGCAGTACTCCGACGTGAAATCCTTCACGCCTCCGTCCGGCATCACCGAAGCCACGATCGACAAGACCACCAACCTGCTCGCCAACTCAAGCTGCCCCGACAACACGATGACCGTCGCCTTCCTCGACGGCACTGCCCCGGTCAACACCTGCAGCCAGATGACCGAGAGCCCGCAGAACTTCATCGAAAAGATCTTCGGCATCGGCGGCCACAAGGACAACGCGCAGCCACCGGCTCAGCCACAGTCCGCGCCGCCTGCAACTCCGCACGCGCCCGCTCAGCCGCCCAATCAGGCGCTCCCCGCCGAGCCCGCTCAGCCCGTCCAGCAAAAAAAGAAGAACATCTTCCAGAAGATCTTCGGCGGCGGAGGCAACAAGAACAACCAGCAGCAGCCGCAACAGGAACCGCCTCCGCAGTAAACGCGCCCTCAGGCGTTGCCGCGCTTGCGCACGTGAAGTCCCTTTGCACCCGCCGAGAATCCTGCACCCAGTAAAAGCTTCGACACCCAGTGCTTCGCCGCCGGCGTACCGTTGACGGTCGCAATCAGCATTCCCGCGCGCACGTCTCCCTCCTCGCTCCGCTCGCGCACCTGCTTCACGAGAAATTCGGCCAGTGCGCGCGCCGCCTGCGATCGCAGCGGATCCTCCTCGGGCAGGAACATCTGCACGTTCGGACTCTCTCTGCGTAGATAGGCCACAAGAGCGCCATCGCACAGGATGACCTTTGCCCCAACGCTCCTCGTCAACGAAGCGCCCGCATCCGTTGCGGGCCATGGCAACAGTGCGCCGTAAGGGTTCGCCGGATCGGTTGCCGCCAGTTGCACCATCTCCACGCAGCCCCCGTCGCTCCGCGCACGTCCATCGGCTTTCAAAGACCGTAACAACTCCACGGCGGCAGGCAGAGCGAACTGCGTCGCTCCCAGTTCAGCGACGAAGTACCCCCGCCTTACTTTGCCGCTCTCTTCAAGCGCCTTCATTACGTCGTAGATTGCAGAAAATCCGCCGGGCAGGCCCTCAGCGTGCGCGGTCTCGCGGAACACCACGCCATAGCGCGTTAGCAACTGCTGCGCCATCGCGTGACTCCACGCGGTCGCTGACCGGCCCTCGGCGAACGCTGTCTTCTGTAGAGCCCATCTGCCCTGCGCTGCGGGCGGCGTGGTCCTCCGCGATCGAAACCCCGCCGCGCCCTGCTCATGCTTCCTCCGCGCAGTCCTGCTCGCCTCAGGACGCTCGCAGTAGGCCCGCAGCGCAGCCATGCCATCGTTCGTCACCAGGCCCTTCCAGACCAATGACCAAAGCGCATCCACCGTCTCGCCGGGATACCCGCCGCCAATACTCTCGTGCAGCTCCGCAAAGAACAACGCACCGCGCTCTCGCAAACACGCAATAATAGCGTCTTCCCGCTCACTATTCTCTGCTGCTTGATCACTCGTTCTCGCGTTCCAAAGTACAGGCAGCTTCTCCGCCAGATAAAGCGCAATCCGCCCATCACGCTCGCCAAGCGGATCGAGCCCGCACCACACTACTTCGCCGGCCGCGACCAGCATGTCAAGATCAGCGCCCTTGTATCCCGCTATGCGCGCAGGCAAAATCTCCGTCTCCAGAATGGACGCGGCGAGCGGCGCTCCCTGTAGCGTTTCAATCGCATCCAGCAGCGCATCGAGTCCGCGTCTGGGTTGTACGACTCCCTGCCAGCGCGCAACCAGTCGGGCCAGTGTCCGCTGCTCAAGCGGCTCGACCTCCTTGCGCAACAACGCCAGAGATTTTCTCCGCACCGTACGCAGCACGTCAATATCGCACCACTCCCGATGTACGCCGCCTGGCCGGAAGCCTCCTTCGACCACGCGGCTCGACTGCGCTAGCCGATGCAGCACCGCCTCCACTCGCTCCGCCCCTAGACCAAACCGCGCCGCCGCCTCATGCGACGCGAATGGTCCATGCGTTCGCGCAAACCGCCGCAACAGATCCACCAGCGCCTCCGGAGCGCGCTCCAGAAACGCCGCAGGCAGTCCAGCAGGCAACGCGATCCCAAGCCCATCACGATACCGAGCCGCATCTTCCACCGCAATCAGCCGCGCATCGCCTGCAATCCGCGCCTCCAGCACACGCCGGGCGCGCAGCAGTTTGTCCACACTCTCGGCGACCTCACCGCTTTCGCAACGAGCACACAGTTCATCGCGCGACAGATCTCCCAACCGCAGCAGCAAGTCATGCACGCCGTCTATGTTTCGTGCGCGATAGCCTTCAGCCATGCACTGCAACTGCTGCTCCGTCTCCTGAATCGCATCGGCATCCAGCAGCTCGCGCAGATCGGCATCGCCCATCAGCTCACGGAGTTGTTCCTGGTCAATCGAGAGCGCCTGTGCCCGCCTCTCCGCCAGCGGAGCGTCGCCATCATAGATATAGTTCGCCACGTAGCTGAACAACAGCGCGGACGCAAACGGCGATGGCGTCCGCGAATCCACCGTATGCACCTTGAGCACGCCACTCGTTATCGCATTAAGCGTCTCCATCAGCGCAGGCATGTCGAACACATCGCGCAAGCACTCCCTGTAAGCCTCCAGCACGATCGGAAACGAAGCATACCGGCTCGCAACGCTCAGCAGGTCATACGCGCGCTTTCGCTGCTGCCACAGCGGAGTTCGCCCATCCGCCCGTCGTCTCGGCAGCAGCAATGCGCGTGCCGCACTCTCACGGAACTTCGCCGCGAACAGCGAAGTCGCACCCAACTGCCGCATCACCAACTCCGCAGCCTCGTCCGAGCCCGGCAACAGCGGCGCTACGGCAGGTGGGTCATCCGTGTCGGGAAAGCGCAGCACAAACCCGTCCTCGCTCCACATCGTCTCCACGTCAGGGCCGCCACCCGCATGAATCTTCGCCACCGCAGCCATCGCCCACGGTGCATGAACCCTGCTGCCGAACGGTGTGAGCACGCACACGCGCCAGAAACCAAGCTCGTCTCGTACACGCTCAATCACAACGTTGCGATCATCGGGAACAACAACCGTAGCCAGCGCCTGGTCGCCGAGATACCGCAGCACATTCTCGGCCGCGCCCGGTTGGAGATCGTGCTCCGTCGTCAGCCGCGCCATGGCCGCGCCCTGCGGCATCTCACGCAGCTCGCGCACCAGCGCGCCAATTCTCTTTCCAAATTCCAGCGGACGCCCCGCCCGATCGCCGTGCCAGAACGGCATCTTTCCCGCCTCGCCCGGAGCAGGCGAAACCAGCACGCGGTCGTGCAGTATCTCCTCAATCCGCCACGAAGAGGCACCGAGCGTAAACACCTCGCCAAGCTTGCTCTCAAAGACCATCTCCTCGTCCAGTTCACCCACGCGCACCGGCTTGGCTCTCTCTCCGGCGAGAAATACCCCATACATCCCGCGATCGGGAATCGTTCCCGCATTCAGGATTGCAATGCGCTTGACCCCGCTGCGTGGCGTGATCCAGTTCCGCTCACGGTCCCATGTGATCCTCGGCCGCAACTCCGCAAACTCGTCCGACGGATACAGGCCAGAGAGCATGTCCAGCACGCCATCGAACGCGCCGCGACTAAGCGCCGCAAACGGAGCCGCGCCGCGTACCAGCGCATACAACACTTCGTAACCGATCCCCGGACCGTCGCCGCCCCATCTCGCTTCACCGGCGGGAGCAGGAGGATGCGCCACCACCGCCACCACCTGCTGCGCCAGTACGTCCAGCGGATTGCGCAAATACCGCGTCGCCTCCACATGCCCTTCGTGCATCGCGCGCGTCGCGGCCGCGCATGCAACCAGGTCCGCACGATACTTCGGAAAGATCACTCCGCTCGAAGGCGCGCCCACCTGATGCCCGGCCCGCCCAATCCGCTGCATCCCCGCGGCGACGGAAGGCGGCGCTTCAATCTGCACCACCATGTCCACCGCACCCATGTCGATGCCCAGCTCCAGCGAAGACGTGGCCACCAGCGCCCGAATCTCTCCTGCCTTCAGCAGCGACTCAATCTCCGTGCGCTGCGCGGCCGCCAGCGACCCATGATGCGCACGCGCCACCGGCGTGCCCGCAAGCTCATTCAGCGCACCGGCAAGGCGCTCCGCCGTCCGCCTCGCATTCACAAAGATGAGCGTCGATTTGTGCTCCCGCACAATCTCCAACAGTCGCGGATAAATCGACTGCCAGATCGAAGTCTGCTTCCTGCCCTGTTCGTTTTCGGTCTGCACTGAACGAAGCCGCGCCATGTCCTCGACCGGCACTTCGACTCGCAACTCCAATGCCTTTCGCGCTCCCGCATTCACGATTGCCACAGGACGGAAGTCCAGCGAGTCGTCCTCTTCCCCACTCTCCATACTTCGCTCGCCAGCATCGCCGACACGCTGACTCGTGCCCCCCAGAAACCGCGCTACCTCTTCCAGCGGCCGCTGCGTCGCAGATAATCCAATCCGCCGTAGGCGTCTCCCGGTCAGCGCCTCCAGACGCTCCAGCGACAGAGCCAGATGTGCACCACGTTTCGTCGGAGCCAACGCGTGAATCTCATCCACGATGACCGTCTCGACAGACCGCAACGACTCGCCTGCCTCCGAAGTCAGCAACAGAAACAGGCTCTCCGGCGTCGTAATCAGAATCTCGCCGGGATGCCGCCTGAATCGCGTGCGCTCCTTTGGCGGGGTATCGCCGGTGCGCACGCTGATCTCAGGCACACGCACCGCAATGCCTTCGCGCTGCGCCATCTCGGCGATCCCCATCAGCGGCGCGCGCAGGTTCTTCTCCACATCCACCGCCAGCGCCTTCAGCGGAGACACATACACCACCCGGCATCCCGCCGCCTCGCCGCTCTCTGCGCGCATCATCAGCCGATCGATGCACCACAGAAACGCAGCCAGCGTTTTGCCCGTACCCGTAGGTGCCAGAATCAGCGTAGATTCGCCGCGCGCAATCGCCGGCCAGCCCTCGGTCTGCGGGGACGTCGGCGCGCCAAGCGTTCCCCGGAACCACTTCGCCGTGACCGGATGAAACAGCGCGAGCGCAGCCTCAGCCTCGCTCGTCATGCCGCGCTTCTCCACAGAGCGTGCGCGGGTCTTTTCTCGCATATTGGACGGACCTGGTGGCATCGCTCGCCTGCGTTCTTAGCAGCATAACCGCTCGAACAGGCTTTCGATGCAACTGTGCGCGTCCGCGCCGCAAAATCCGTCAGCTCACCGGGACAGGCCGGTAGCAGTAGCAGTTCGCTGCGAACTCCACCTCGAACAGATTCGTTGAGTCCTCCGCCTGCTCCGCATTGCCCAACACCAGACATCCATCCGACGCCATCTTCCGATGCACCTCTCGGAATACCACCGTCCGGTCCTGCCTTGTGAAGTACAACAACACATTCCGCAGCATCACGAGGTCGAACTGAGGCATCACCGGCAACGGCGCGCATAGATTGACCTGACGAAACTCGCACATCGACTGGATACGTTCGTGGACGATCCATTCCTCGCCATCGCGTTCCAGGTACTTCATTAACATCCGCGCAGGCAGGCCGCGATTCACCTCAAGCCTGCGATAGCGTGCACGCCGCGCATACTCCACCACGTAGCGCGAGATGTCTGTGCCGACAATCTTCACGTCCCATCCCATCGTCGCGGGAAAATGTTCCGCCAGCAGCATCGCCATGCTGTACGCCTCCTGCCCGGTCGAACTGGCCGCGCTCCATATCCGAAGCCTTCGCTGCTCCGCGCGCTGCGCAATCAGGCGTGGAAGAATACTCTCGCGCAGCATCTCGAACGGCTTCAGGTCGCGGAAAAAGCTGGTCTCGTTGATCGTCATCGCTTCGGCGACGGCACGATGCATGTGCGCCTGTCGGTCCGTCTTCAACTGATCGACGAAGTCCTTCAGACTCCGCGCTCCTGCCATGCGCGCAATCGGCGTCAGCTTCGTGTCAAACAACCCGTTCCGCGACGGATCGATTGTGTTTGCAGATTGCGCTTTCACCAACTCGCGCAGATAGGCATAATCCAGCTCATTACATGCCATGCATCACCTCTCGATGTCCTGCCGACACATTCAATGCACACTGCAACGCGCCCGCGTTCACACTACGGCCCGCGCTCACCCGCTGACGCAATGCGTCCGCAATGGCCGTCACGGGCAGTGTTGCGTCCGCAATGCCTGCCTCCGTCACCCTGCCGGGCATCCCCCACACTGCAGAGGTCGCCTCATCCTGCGCCATCACCACGCCGCCGCGCTCATGCACAGAGCGCGCTCCGTCAAGACCATCGGAGCCCATACCCGTCATCACCAGCGCAAGCGCACCGGCCCCATACACCCGCGCAGCCGAGAAAAAAAGATAATCGACCGCGGGCATACAGTGGTTCAGCGGGGCCTGCCGATGCAAATGCACACGACTGCCTCGTGTCGTCTTCTCGCCCAGCATCGTTTTGCGCGGCGCCACTTCCATGTGCGCATCACCGGGAGCCAGCCAGATCAAGCCCGGCCGCACAACCGCACCTTCGTATGCCTCCTGCACACGCAGCGAGCAAGTCTTGTTCAGCCGCTCCGCCAGTGCGCCCGTAAAGAGCTTGGGCATGTGCTGCACAATCAGAATCGGCACAGGAAAATCTGCGGGTAGCTTCGGCAGTGTCTGCTCCAGTGCCGACGGTCCGCCAGTAGATAGTCCAATCACCACGATCTCAATCGGGACCTGTCCACATGGCACTGATGGACGAACTTTCTGCACAGCAGCACCTGGTACGTGCACAACCGTCTTCCCGCCCGCCGCACCCGCAACCTTCGCCAGCGCGGCAATCTTCGGAAGCAACTGCTGCGCCAGCGACACGAGTGCCGCGTTGACATCGCGCTGGCCGCCGGGCTTCATCACATAGTCCACCGCCCCGCGAGCCAGCGCCTCCAGCGTCGAGCGAGCACCGTGCTCAGTGTGCGCGCTGCACATAATCACCGGCAGCCCGGCATTCTCAGCACGAAGACGCTCCAGCACATCAAGCCCGTTCATACGCGGCATCTCCAGATCCAGCACCAGCACGTCCGGAGCAAGCCGCTTCACCGACTCCAGACATTCAACGCCATCCCGCGCCACGCCGCAAAGCATCATCTGCGGCAACTCGCTCGTCGCGTCGTTGCTGTGCTGCTCGAATAGCTTGTGCATGATGCCCCGCATCACGGCCGAGTCATCCGCTGCAAGCACGCGCAGCGGCCTTCCGTTCACGATTCCCATTGCCCGGCATCCTTTGTCGTATCGGTTCAAGCTGCTGCATCAAAGCCGAGCAAAAGCATCTTCTCGCGCAGGCTCTCCGGCGTGAACGGCTTCATCAAAAACTCGTCCGCCCCATTGTTCAAAGCCGTCGAGATGAACGTGTTGTCTGCCTCGGTTGTCACCATCATCACTTTCATCTGCGGGCCCAGATGAGCTTCTCTCAGCGCCTTTACGCACTCAAGCCCATTCATCACCGGCATGTTCACGTCCAGCAACATCAAATCAAACGCCTGCTGCGCGGCCAGCACCGTCAGCGCCTGGCTCCCATTCACCGCCTCTTCGCATGCCACGCCCATCCGGTCCAGCAGGTGCTTCAGATATTCGCGAACAAAACTGGAGTCATCAACAATCAGCGCCCTCATGCATCTCTCCCATTCGTACTCTGCTTGAACAACCCCGTCTCTGTTAGCCGCGACGGCCGCAGCTTCTGCGGATCGAGCTGTACCATCAAACCGGTCTGCATCTTGTAGGCTCCGTCAAACAACCACTTCGCGCGCGCCTCCAGCGTGGTCGGATTCGCCTCCAGCTTGCGTCGGTCCACCGTCACCACGCCGCCCACTTCATCCACCACCAAGCCAAAGCGCTCACCGCCTTCGCCGTCGTCCAGCACCAGCACGCAGCCGGTCTCTGCATGCTCGCCCATGCCTACCAGCGCGCGAAAGTTTACCGTTGTCAGCACCTCGCCTCGATACGGCACAACACCCGCAATCATCGCCGGGGCCAGCGGCACACGTTGCAACTCGCGCTTGCCCAGCACCTCTCGGATCTTTCGCGTATCGATCCCGAAGCTCTCGCCGCCCACGAACAGCGAGCACAGCGACACCGCATCATTCTCATCCTGAATCTGCTCCATCTCTTCCTTGCCTACAATCTTCATGCGACCTCCTGCCACGCCGCAGATCTCGCATCGAAGTCGCGGTGGATCGTCGTCAGCTTCTCTTTCACAATCGCCAACTCCATCCCGCCCATCGCATCGTCCTTGTCGAGCACCGCGCCCGCCGAAACATCGAGCACCCGCCGCACCACCATGCCCATGCGCGTTTTTGAAGCCGTGCCCACTCCACCGCAGATCAGCACGGTAGCCAACACATCGTTGCCGGGACCTTCAGTCTCAAGTTCCGCCAGCACGTTGCCTTCATCGGTCAGCGGCAGCAGCTCGCCGCGATACTGCAACAGTGCCCGTCCGCCTGCGTACTCTACCTGTGCCAGGGGTACGCTCTCGATGCGCTCCACCACGTTCAACGGCACAGCCGTCCGCTCGCGTGCGCGATCTTCAAAGATGAGGAACTGCATCTCATTCTCAGCGTGCGCCTTCACCTCACCCGTCTCCGTCTCATCGACGCGTTCCTCAACCGGCTTTACTCCTGCGCGTGCGGCAGTCGCAGCAATATCCAGAATCAACGCCAGCGTTCCATTGCCCAGCACCGTCGCGCCCGAAAACAACCCAATCTCGCGCAGCACCGCCGAGAGCGGCTTCACCACAATCTCTTCCGGGGCCAGCAGATCGTCCACCACCAACCCGTAGCGGCATCCCTCCGCCTCCAGCACGGCCAGGTAGAACCCGTGCGACTCCTCGCGCGCATTCATCTCCAACCCAAGCAGTCGCCCGAGCCAGACCATCGGTAGCAGCCGCTCCCTCAGCCGGTAGACCTCCGCCGCGCCAATCTTCTCGACCGCCGTCTCGGCTTCACGTCGAGGCACATACACCAGCTCCACCAGCGCGGTCTGTGGCAACGCGAAGCTCTGTCCGCCGCTCCGCACCACCAGCGCCGGAACAATCGCCAGCGTCAGCGGAACGCGCAGCTTCAGCGTCGTTCCCACGCCAACCTTCGACTCCAGCTCGACGCTTCCGCCCACCTTCTCTACGTTCGCGCGAACAACATCCATGCCCACGCCGCGCCCGGAGACCGTCGTCACGGCAGCCGCCGTCGAGAACCCAGGAAGAAAGATCAGTTGCAGCGCCTCGCGCTCCGACATCGACTGTGCCTGTTCCTCCGACACCAGCCCGCGCTCCATCGCCTTCTTCAGCACCTTCTCCATGCTGATGCCTGCGCCGTCGTCGGCAACCTCAATCACCACCGAGCCGCTCTCGTGAAACGCGCGCAGTCGCAGCAGCCCCTCTGCCGGCTTCCCGGCGAGCACGCGATCTGCTGGTGCCTCAATTCCGTGATCCACCGCGTTGCGCACCGCATGGGTCAGTGGGTCTTTAATCGCTTCGAGAAGACTCTTGTCGAGTCCTGTCTCCTGTCCCGAAAACTCTATCCGCACATCGCGCCCGCACGTTCGCGCCAGATCGCGCACCATCCTCGGAAACTTTCCGAAGAGATTGCCCACCGGCTGCATTCGCGCCTGCATCACCGTTTCACGCAGGTCCGCCGTCACGCTATCCAGGCGTCGCGCCAGTTCAGGAAAGTTCGCGGCCTCCATGCCACTCTGCAACATCTGGTTGCGCGTCAACACCAATTCGCCCACCAGATTCATCATCCGGTTCAGCACATCAACGTCGATGCGCAACGTCTTGTCGTTCGAGCCCGCACTCGAAGTCGCGGACGGTGCTGCCGCATGCTTCGCGACCGCGGCCTCCATGTGCGCCTCGCCAACCACACTCAACTCATGGCGCGGCGCTTCTTCCTCTACCTTCGCCGGATCCGCTCCGTTCAACTTCGTCAGTTCGGCAATCAGTTCGCTGTCGTCGTCGCCAGCCCGTGTTCCTTCGCCGCCGGTATCTTCAATCAGCTTCAAGATTGCGCGCAGCCCATCCATCAGCCGCAGCAGTCCGCTGATCAGCTCCGACGTGACGGCCAGCTTGCCTTCGCGCAACGAACCCAGCAGATGCTCGCCCGCATGCGCCAGCTTCTCTAGCCGCTCGAAGCCCAGAAAACCCGTCGTGCCTTTGATCGTGTGCACCGCGCGGAAGATCTCTCCCACCAGCGCACCCGCATCTTCAGGCCGCGACTCAAGCTCAGTCAGGCACCGTTCCATCCGGTCCAGTCCTTCCTGGCTCTCTGCAAGAAACTCTTTGGTCAGGTCATCCACATCCCTCTTATCGGGTGCGGCCACCTAACCATTAGCGGTAACGGGCTTGCCATCCCTGCCCGCGCTTCGGTAGCCTCGCTCACATCATGCTGTCCGCCGCGCAACCGCTCACACCGCAACAAATCACCGATCTTCAACAATGTGCAGCGAAAGCGGCGCACAACGCCTACGCGCCCTACAGCCACTTCCGTGTCGGCGCCGCTGTCCTGCTTTCGGACAGTACCATCGTCACCGGCTGCAATGTTGAGAACGCCTCCTACCGCCTCACCACCTGCGCCGAGCAGAACGCTATCACCTCCGCCGTTGCCCAGCACGGTCCCGCCATCCGCATCCGCGCCATCGCCATCGCCAACCTCAACTCCGCCGCCAGCCAGCCCTGCGGGGCCTGCCGTCAGACCATCCACGAATTCAGCACACCCGACACCGTCATCTATTTCCCCAACGCAGACGGCTCTTTCAGCCACGCCACCATCGCCGAACTTTTGCCCGCTGCCTTTCTACTTAACAAATGACCCAACCTATCATTCATCCCATCGACGTCATCCTCCACAAGCGCGATGGCCTCGTTCTCAACGACGCAGAGATTCAGGCCTTCATCCGCGCCATCGTCGAGCGCACAGCAGAAAACCAACTCGTCACCGATGCACAAATTGCCAGTTTCCTCATGGCCGTCTTCCAGCGCGGCCTCAACCCGCAAGAGCTAGCCACACTCACTCAGGCCATGCGCTACTCCGGCGACACGTTCGACGCAGCGCCGCTCCACACCTTCACCATCGACAAACACTCCACAGGAGGCGTCGGCGACAAGACCTCGCTCCTCATCGCTCCCACGCTCGCCGCCGCAGGTCTCGCGCACCTCACGCCCGCAGGCGTTCCCGGCATCTGCGTCCCCATGATCAGCGGTCGCTCGCTCGGCCACACCGGCGGCACGTTAGATAAGCTCGAAACCATTCCAGGCTTCAACACGCAGCTCAACCTCACGCAGCTCGCAGGCACCCTCCGCAAATGCGGCGCAGCCCTCATCGGCCAGACGCCGCGCATCGTCCCCGCCGACCGCACGCTCTACGCACTGCGCGACCACACCGGCACCGTCGAGTCGCCCTTCCTCATCACTGCCAGCATCATGAGCAAGAAACTCGCCGAAAGCCTCAACGCGCTCGTCCTCGACGTCAAAGTCGGCAGCGGCGCCTTCATGCCGACTTATGAACAATCCAAATTTCTCGCTCAGCTCATGGTGCAGACCGGCGAGTCCTCCGGCACGCGCACCGTCGCCCTGCTTACCAGCATGGATCAGCCCCTCGGCCGCTTCTCCGGCAACTGGGTCGAGGTCTGGGAGTGCATCGACATCATGCAAGGCCAGCGCCATGCAATGTCGCACGACCTCATCGAGATCTCCAACATCCTCTCCGGCTGGATGCTTCATCTCGCAGGCCGCACTACGACGCCCGAAGAAGGCGCGACGCTCGCCGACCAAATCCTCCAATCAGGCGAAGCTTATAAAGCCTGGCTGAAGATCATCGCGGCGCAGGGCGGCGACACGTCCATCTTCCAAAACCCCTCAGCGTTTCATAAGCCCAAAGCCTCGCGCATCCTGAAAGCTGAAACCTCCGGCTACCTCGCCTCCATGGACTGCAAGCAGGTCGGCTGGGCGGTCCAGCGCCTGGGGGCAGGCCGCGCCAAACCCGGCGATCCCGTCAGCGCCCACGCAGGCATCGAGATGCACGCCAAACTCGGCGACAAGCTCGAAGCAGGCCAACCGCTCGCCACCCTCTTCAGCGAAGACCCTGCACTCCTCGACGAGCCCGAACACATGCTCCGCGAGACCCTCGAAATCACCGCCGCACCGCCAGCGTTACAGCCGCTCATCCACGAGATCGTCACGAAAAATTAGAGCCGGGTGCCCCATCTTCGCGACGGTTTTATCGTCGCTAAGGTGGGCCATTTTCGCGGCAGCGAAAATCCCAACGCAGTAAAACCCACCCATGCCGCTCGGGTTCAAACGATTCCAACAGGACGGTGACGCCCCCTTCATCGACTTCAGTTGTCACTGGCGCAACCCCACCTCAGCGCCCTGTCCTCAAAAGACATCTTCCTCGACTCACTCGAACTCACCCGCAGCCGCTATCACCTCGAAGTCCTCTGCTACGTAGTCATGCCTGAGCATGTCCGCATCCTCGTTAGCTAGCCGTCTGAAGAGCCGCTTTCTAAGGCCCTGCAATCCCTGAAACTCTCCGCCTCCAAACGTGGTGTACACGATGTAGTGGTAAGGTTAATCCGCCCCCCTTGGGGATCCTTCTCTTCCGTTGAGGTGCCAATGGAGTCGAGCGTCAAGGCACGTTCTGGTCTAGGCGTCTTCTTTGCGGTTCTGATTGCAGGATCGGCGTATTTTGAGCACAGGATTCTGGTGCTCGGTGGGTCAATCCAGCATCATCTTGGCCTCATCGGCGGGCTTGTATGGTGGGTGACCGTTTCATCGATTGTGGCGAGGCTAGCACTTCGTGAGGGGATCCGCGACGTCTCCTTCCGCTGGGGTGGGACGGCTGGGACACGCGCCGTCGCGGTCGCTACCGCAATGCCTCTCTTCGTAGGATTCGCGGCCTATGGAATCGCTTGGAGCACGGGCTTGGCGAGCTTCCAAGCCCCCGTCCTTCCGGGCGCTCCTTTTGGAATGCATTTTGCGCCTGCTCACGGCGCGTCCATGAGATTCTTCCAGTCTCTCGGAATCATGTTGCTGTTCGGCGCGCTACAGGATTTCAAGTACGCCGCGGGCGAAGAGATTGGCTGGCGCGGCTACATGCTGACGCGATTAGTCGATGCCAAAATCCCCGCGCCCATCCTGATCAGCGGGCTGGTGTGGGGCCTTTGGCACGCACCGTTGATCGTGAGCGGCCAGTATGCTTCCGGACCGCACCCATTTTTGTCAGTCTGTCTCTTTATTGTCGGCATTGTGGCAGCCGGTTATGTCTTCGCGTGGCTTCGGCTTTCTTCGGGAAGCATTTGGCCCTGTATCTGGGCGCACGGAGCATGGAACGCGATCATCCAGGGTGCGTTTGACAGGTCGACCGCCGGCCCGAGCTTGTGGGTCGGTGAATCGGGCGTGCTCACGGCAAGCATGCTCGTCCTCTTTGCAGTTGTACTGTACAAATTGTGGCCAGTAACACAGTGCGCCTCAATGTCACGTTTGTTCAAACCTTTGCCTCAGCAATAGCTGGCGGGTGGGCCACCTCTGACGTTGTCACCACACTCGGGTGCCCCACCTTCGCGACGGTTTTATCGTCGCAAAGGTGGGCCATTTTCGCGGCTGCGAAAATCCCGACACTCTCCATCCCGAGAAAACGGATCGCGCCCCGCACGATTACCCACTTTAGGCGCGATAAAGCTACACCGAAGACGAAACCCTCCTCAACGAACCAGAACACATGCTCCGCGAAACCCTGCACATCTCCGCCACCGCGCCGCTCATCGGGCCCCTCATCCGCGAAGTCGTCGCCAAAAAATAAAGCCGCTATCCAGCCCGGCGGCCGCTTCCTCCAGTACACTTCCCTTTTACAACTACTTGCCTTTCGCCGGAGCGCGCCTTGGCCAGATTCACCGGAGTTCTCGGTCTCATCACCTTCATCGCAATCGCCTACGCCTTCTCCACCAACCGCCGCGCCATCCGCTGGCGCACCGTCGCCTGGGGACTCGGCCTGCAATTTGTCTTCGCGCTCATCGTGCTGAAATCTTCCATCGGCCAGCGCCTGCTTCAAATGGCCGGCAGCGGCGTCAACAAACTGCTCGAAAACTCCGTCGCAGGTTCCGAGATGGTCTTCGGCCCGCTCGGCGGCAACAACTCCGCCGTCGCCGTCTTCGCCTTCCGCGTGCTGCCGACCATCATCTTCATCTCTGCATTCTTCGCCATTCTTTATCACATCGGCTTCATGCAACTCGTCATCCGCGCCTTCGCCTGGGTCATGCAGAAGACCATGGGCATCTCCGGCGCCGAGTCTACCAACGTCGCCGCCAGCATCTTCATGGGCCAGACCGAAGCCCCGCTCACCATCCGCCCCTTCCTCAACGGAGCCACCTACTCCGAGCTGATGACCATCATGACCAGCGGCATGGCGCACGTCTCCGGCGGAATCATGGCCGCGTACATTGCCTACGGCATCCACGCATCCGACCTGCTCGCCGCCGTCATCATGACCGCGCCCGGCACCATCCTCGTCGCCAAGATGCTCGTACCCGAGACCGAAACGCCCGCGACGCAAGGCATCGTGAAGATGCCCGAATCCGAGGACCAGAAGCACGAAAACCTGCTCGACTCCATCACGCGCGGCACCATCGACGGAGGCTCGCTCGCCTTCAACGTCGCCATCATGCTCATCAGCTTCCTCGCGCTCGTCAGCCTCATCAACGGCGTCTTCGGCGGAGTCCACAACCTGCTCGCGCCGCACCATATTCCCTTCCCCACCAGCCTGAACGCCGTCCTCGGCTTCTTCTTCGCTCCCGTCGCCTGGCTCATCGGAATCCCGTGGCACGAAGCGAAGACCGTCGGCAACCTGCTCGGCACACGCACCGTCATCAACGAGCTGGTCGCCTACACCGACCTCGGCGCGCAGAAGGCTATCCTCTCGGCCCGCAGCTTCACCATCACCACGTTCGCGCTCTGCGGCTTCGCCAACCTCAGCTCCATCGGCATCCAGATCGGCGGCATCGGCGCACTCGCTCCCGAGCGCCGAGGCGACCTCGCCCGCCTCGGCTTCCGCGCCATGCTCGCCGGAACGATGGCCAACTTCATGTCCGCCAGCATCGTGTCACTGCTCATCCGCTGACTCTCACGCCTGTCCGTACAAACGAAAATAACCTCTTGACAAAGAGTACTCTACGTTATAGAGTTCTCTGTATTGGGACACGATTCCGATCCAGTAAGGAGCACCACCATGAGCGAGACCGATAACATGAATGTTCAAGAGCGCCTTTACTTCATCGAGTCGATGATCCAGGAGGGTCGCAAGTGCACCGACTATTGGGGCTGGACGTTTCTCCTCTGGGGAGTCGGCTACCTGATCGCCATCGGCTGGACCTACTTGCTGCCGCATCCGCAATATGCCTGGCCCATCGTGATGATCGCAACTGCCGTGGCCAGTGTATGGATCGCGCGATGGAAGCACAGGCATCATCCTCAGCCGAAGACTACGCAGAGCCGTGCGCTCACCGGCATCTGGAGCGCGACCGGAATCGCCATCTTCATCTTTGCCTTCTCCGGAGCACTCAGCGGCCACGGCGAACCTCATCTCTTCCTTGCCGGAATCGAGATATTCATCGGCCTCGCCAACGCCGCCAGCGCCGTCACCCTGCGCTGGCGTCCACAGTTTCTCGTGGCGCTGGTCTGGTGGGCCGCCGGAGTCGCATCGTGCATGGTCTCCGTCGAACACCTGATCCCCGTACTCATCGTAGCGACGCTGATCGGCGACATCGGATTCGGCCTCTACCTCATGCGCCGCGAGACCATCGGACGCCCACGGCAGGTGAGCCATGCCTGAGCTGCCGGAGCTTGACCCCATCATTCACGGCAAGCTGCGCCTCGCTCTCCTCTCCCTGCTCTCCTCCGTCAATGAGGCCGAGTTCAGTTGGCTGCGACAGAAGACAGGCTCCACTGACGGAAACCTCGGCGCCCATCTGCTCAAGCTCGAAGAAGCAGGATACGTTGCCGTGAAGAAAAGATTCATCGCGCGCAAACCGGTGACGCATTACCGAATGACCGAACGCGGGCGCACCGCACTCGTCGGCTACGTGCAAGCCCTGCGCCAGCTTCTCGGAGACGCGCTGGAGTCGTGACTTCGGCCGACGTTGGCTTCGAATAGCAAGCTATGACATTCTTTGTTACTCTCGCCTCAGTCTCAGGAGGCCGCCATGGATGTCTCCCTCACACCCGAACTTGAAAAAGCGGTTCTGGACTGTGGCCGGGTATGTCATCGCCTATCGTGACACGCCGAAACCTCTCACCATCATCGCAGCCCTCCACGGCTCCCGCGACATTCATTCTTTCCTCAAAGACCGCATCTAACCTCTGACGCCATGACCGACCAATACGCCAAAGCCACCGCCGCCGCCGACCACATCCGTACCCACACCCCGCTGCAGCCGGCGCTCGGCATCATCCTAGGCTCCGGCCTCGGCAACTTCGCCTCGCAGGTCGAGCAGGCCGTCACGATCCCCTACGCCGAGATTCCGCACTTCCCTCAATCCACTGTCGCGGGCCACTCAGGCAAGCTCATTCTCGGCACCATCGCAGGAGTCCCCGTAGCCGTCATGCAAGGCCGCGTCCACGCCTACGAAGGCTATTCGATGGAGCAGGTCACGTTTCCCGCGCGCGTGCTCGGCCTGCTCGGCGTGCGTAAGCTCCTCGTCACCAACGCCGCCGGAGGCATCAACCCGCGCTACGGCCAGGGAGCCATCGTCGCCATCTCCGACCACATCAACCTCACCGGAACCAACGCCGCGCTCGGTCCCAACGAGCCCCGCTTCGCCGTCGCGCCCGGAGCAGGCCAGCGGTTCTTCGACATGTCCGCCGCCTACTCCCCCGCGCTGCGCAAGCTCGCCATCGACGAAGCCGCCCGCCAGGGCTGGATGCTCAACGAAGGCGTCTACCTCGCCGTCCTCGGCCCCAGCTACGAAACGCCAGCCGAAATCCGCGCCTTCCGCACCCTCGGCGCCGACCTCGTCGGCATGTCCACCGTGCATGAGGTCATCGCCGCGCGCCACATGGGCATCGAAGTCCTCGGCCTCTCCGTCGTCACCAACATGGCCGCCGGAGTCCTCGACCAACCGATCAACCACGAAGAGGTCATGGAGATCGGCCGCCGCATCGAAGGCCAGTTCACCCACCTCCTCACCGCCCTCATCCCGCAACTGTAACGTCGCCCTTCACTCCCCCACCAGCACACGTCATCTCGACGCATCTTCATCCTGCGAAGCGGAACTTGTTGTCATTTCCGAAGGAAATCTGCGTTTCGCTTCGGGTGCACCGAACTACAGTTTCAAGGAATCCGCCTTTATCCGCGTCAATCCGTGCAATCGACGGTCGGCTTCTTCTCGCCGCCAACGCCCCGCTCTGTCAACTCCACCACCGCAACCCGCGCCTCGGCTGCAGCCAGCTTGCGATGCAGTTCATCGCCTGAAAACCGGATCGGCCCATCCGCAAACTGCATCTCTACCCTCACCCCGCGCAGCCCCAGCAACCGGAAGACATGCGGCACCAGCTTCGCACTTCCCCAGTAGCACACGTCGTGCCCCACAGAAATATCCGCGCCGTTGTCCTCCGTCAGGCGGTAGCGCACGGAGGCGGCCGTCACCGGCGCGCCGCACATCAACGCCTGCGCCAGCAGCCCGCTGTGAAACTTCATCACCGTACTCCCGTCACTGGTCGTGCCTTCGGGAAAAAACACCACCGGCAATCCTGCATCCATCGCCGCCTGCATCCCGCCTCTCGCCCGCATGGCAGACCCGCCATGCCCGCGCGCGACAAATACCGTCCCGGTCATCGTCGCCATCCACCCCACCACCGGCCACGACTCCATCTCCGCCTTCGCCACAAACACGCACGGCGCAATCGACGCAAACGCCACAATATCCAGGTACCCCAGGTGGTTCGAGATCACCGCACCGCGCGTCGGATACGCACCCTCCACGCTGACCTCAATCTCCAGCCGCCTCAGTGCGCGCGCAGCAAATCGGTGCAGCCAATCCGCCCGCGCAGCGCGCGTCTGCGGACGCTTCACCACCAGCTCCGCGCTGGCCCCGACGAACATTCCCGCCAGCACCGCGCTCCGCCACATCGACCGAAGCAGCGACCGAAGCAGACTCACCGGCTGAGGCCCTCATCTCGCATCCAACACATTCCTCGCAGAGCAGTCTATCCTGTCAGGAGTGCACACGAGCAGCCCAACCGTCATCGAGCAGCCCGCGCCAGTCCATCACAACCGGCTCTACCGCCGCGTCGTCCTGCCCATCCTCGCGCTGCTGCGCATGGGAGCGTCCCCGCGCAAACTTGCCTGGAGCATCGCGCTCGGCCTGCTCATCGGCATCAACCCCGTCCTCGGCACCACCACCGTATTCTGCCTCACGGCCGCATTTCTTCTGCGTCTCAATCTCGTCGCGTCGCAACTCGCCAACCACATCGTCTACCCGCTCGAACTTCTTCTGTTCATTCCGTTCATCCACTTCGCCAGCCGCGTCTTTCACATCGCACCCATCCCGTTCTCGGCAGCGCAGGTCTTTCACATCGCCCGTGAACACCCACTCGCACTCATCCGCCAGATCTGGCAATGGGAGTGGCACGCACTGATACTCTGGGCCGTCGTCGCGTCCATCGCCATCCCTGTCATCGCGCTGGCCCTCACTCCACTGCTCCGCAAGCTCCTCGTCCGCGTCGAGCACCACGAGTACCCCATCCTCCACCACCCACGCCACAACGCTTAAATTGCATCTCCATTCCGAACCCCGAGCGAAGCTGAAGGGAAGGAACCTGATCTTCAGTTCCCCGCCACGCTCTTCCGCGTCGTCGCGACCGCGCCGTGAAACTCCTCCACCGGGTCGGCGCTCCGCAACCATGCCGTATAAATCATGTCACGCAGCTCAATCGCTCCCGCGGCCAGCCGCTCATCGGCAAACGCCTTCCCCTCGGGAGTCCCCTCACCCGCAAACCCGCCCGCCTTCTCAAGTTGATACGTCTTCTCCACCAGCGCATTCGAGTGCCGCAGATACGCCATATAGTCTGCCCACTCATCGTCCAGCTCCTTCACCGGAGCAACCGCCACCAGCGGAGCCACATCGTCCTGCGTCACATTCGCATGGACAAACGTGCTCTCAAACAGCGAGTGGATCGTGTGCTCCGTCGTATATCCATTCGGATTCGGCCCCTTCCATCCGTTGTACTGAATCGTCGTATGCAGCGGCATCGAACCGTCGCCCACATAGTGCCCCAGCCATGCCGCATAAAACGTAATCGCCAACTCAGCCGGCTTCGTATCATCATTCGCAGCCACCAGCTTGCGATATTCGCGGAACCCGACCTTCAGCCGCTCGTACACCTCTTCCACCTGCCACGGCTGCATCCCAACTTTGTCCGGAGTCAGCGCCAGTTCAGGATGCGCTGCCTGCTTCTCGGACAGTTCGCGGATGAACACATACCGCTGCTTCGGCAGCGTCCCCACCATGTCAGCGAGTTCCAGGTCGATGAAGTGGTCTGGCGCCTGCTCCGCATTCAACTCTGCCTCGGCGCGGTTTCGCCACCTGTCCGGCTCCGGCCCCAGATACTCCATCGCATCCAGCGCGCCGCCGCTGCGCAGAAACGCAGGCACATCGTGCGGCAGATACTCCGCCGCCAACCTGTTAATCAAGTTGTGCCCATCGCTGCCCCACGCAAAACCCTGCTGGACCATCACCAATGGCAGCAAAGCCACCGCCGCCGCAAACCGCACCACACCCGTCGCTCTCATCATGCCCAGCAGTATATCGAGTGATCAAGGCTTAGGGATGAGGGATTAGGGCGTAGGGATTAGGGATCAGAAAAGCACGTGTACTGCGACCCTGCCATCTCTTGCTCGTCATTCTGAGCGAAGCGAAGAATCCCCGTATTTCGCTCGTAGCCGTACTCTCCTTCGTGCCAGAACTGATCCCTAATCCCTACGCCCTAATCCCTAAGCCCTAATCCCTGCCTTCAAACCACCACTGCCGCCCCGTCCACCGCCATCGTCCCAAACACTCGCCGATACCGCTCCACCTCGCTCGGCAGCCCCGTCGCCTTCCGCGCATTGTCGCTCAGCTTCACCGCAGGCCGTCCCTCCACAGTCATCAGCTTGCACACCAGACTAATCGGCTCGAAGTCATGCTTACCCCTCGGATGGCATCCGCGAAAATCATTCGTCACCAGCGTCCCCCACCCCGCGCTGAACCGAATCCTCCCCGCAAAGTACTCGTGCAGCCGCAGAATGTCCTCCACATCCAAACCATCCGAAGCAATCAGCCTCTTCCGCCGCGCATCGCGCCCACGCTTCAACAGCCAGGCAATATATTCGTCACCCGCCACAAACGGGTCCTTCGAGTCGCACCGCTGCCCCGTCCAGTCCGCCACCCACTCCGGCGCGCCCTCCAGAAACTGCGTCGTCCCAAACGTGTCCGGCAGCAGAATCAGCAGTTCACCGCCATAGCTCTTCTGCCAAAGCTCCAGCACGCGATACTGCGAAGCGCGCAGTTCTTCATCGCTGTTCGCCAACGCAGCCAGAGCCATCGGCAACTCGTGCGCGTTCGTGCCCATCGCCTCCAGGTCGTGCTTGTATGCCAGAAACGTATTCGACGTGCCCGCCAGCCCCTTGCCCAGCGCGCCGCGCATCGCCTCCACCACATACTCCTGCCACAAAAAACTATGCCGCCGTCTCGTGCCAAACTCCGAGATCGACAGTCCCTCCACCCCGCGCAGCCGTTCAATCTTGTCCCACAACTTCGTCTTCGCCCGCGCATACAGAACGTCCAGTTCCATCTCATTCAACGTGCTCAGCGCCGCGCGCGTCTTCATCTCGCTCACCAGCGCCAGCCCATAGATCTCCCACATCGTCACCTCGGTCCAAAGCCCGCTGAAACGCAGCACGATCTGTCCATCGCGCTCGGTGACGTCGTAATCCGAGAGCCGAAAGTCCTGCTCCAGCCACTCCAGAAACGCCGGCTCAAAGATGCTCCGCGTGCCATAAAACGTATTGCCCGCCAGCCAGATCAGCTCCGACCTGCGAAACCTGAGTCCCCGCACATGCTCCATCTGCTCCACCAGCGCAGCAGCCGGAATATGCTCCGCCAGCCGAACCGCCACCGTCCGATTCGTCACCTCCGAAGTCACATGAATCCCCGAAAAGTTCTTCCAGATAAACTGCAACATCAGCAGCTTGTAGAAGTCCGTATCCAGCAGCGACCGCACAATCGGGTCCAGCTTCCAGTTATGGTTATGCGCCCGCTCCGCAAAGTTCACATTCACAGATCACCTCACCCAACCCACATTTTGTATTTCCATTCCGTAGCACCCTTTGCATTTCCATTCCGTAGCGAAGCGGAGGAATCTGCTTTCTCTTGGACAACCGCAAACGCCCGAGTGCCCCATCCATCGCGTTTTTTGCGATGGGTGGGAACGCACACTCTCGCCCAGCCAGCTTCTCACGAACGCACTTCCCGCACCTGTCGATTCTCGAACGCCCTGCCCGCCAGCAACCGGAACTCCAGCCGCTTTCCCCGTCGCACGTGATACACCAGCGTCGGCCTGAAGCACACCACGCACGTCCCTCCCTCATGCCGCACGCTCGGGTAAACAATCCCATTCGCCTGCCGCGCCATCAACTCCGCCGCAAGCTGCTGCCCGGCCGCATAGCACTCCGGAACCGGTCCCGCCTTCAGATACCGCCGAAACCTCACCCCGCGCAGGTCATGCATCTCCGCCGCAAAGTCGGCCAGGTAGTCGTCATACGTCACAACTTCTTCTGCGGCCCAGTCAATCTCCTCCAGCTCGCGCAGCCTGTGAAACACAACCTCGCTCACCGAGGTCTCCTGCTCCACAGCGCAATACCAGGCTCCGCGCGCGCTCGAATTAAACCGCCCGCCCCCGGGCCCCGCATGAGTAAACGCCGCATTCACAATATGCGCATACCGCACGCCGAAGAGCAGCTCATGCACGCCGATCCCCGGCAGCAGCCCCTCCTCGCCCAGCAGCCGGTCATTCGTCGCGCCATCCAGCTCCATCAGGTCGTGGAGCACGGCCTCATCTTCCGTCAGCCGGGACAACACCGTCCCACTCTCCGAGTACTTCGACGGAATCAGCCGATGCGTCCCTGCGAGTTGCAGTTCAATCACCGGCGGCGTCACTGCGCACCGCGCCGCGCATCCAGCAACTGCCTCACATGCAGCATTCCCGGCTGCCCGCGCTGAATCACGTACTCCAGCGGCGACACGCCCCGAAACATCGGGTTCTTATTCGGCAGCGTCATCCACGCATCCGCCAGCGCCGGACTATAGAGAATGTTCAGGGCCTTGAATATCCCCACCAGCAGCGAAATTCGCGTCAGCGTGTCCTGATCAAGCGTCCGATGCTTCGTCTCCTTCTTCAACCCGTAGTACGAACCTGAAGAAATCCCCCCCAGCAACTGCCGCGCATCCGGGTCCTTCACGCCCCACTTCGCCATGATGCGCAGAAACCCCTTGATCGCCGCCGGGCTCAGCCGCACCCGCGTCCGCGCATCAGACAGGTCCGGAGAAACATCCAGCGCATACCCAACCACATTCGGAAGCACCAGCGCCGCAGCCATGTTGCCCTCCAATCTTGAATCATTATCTCATCATATTTGATAACCCACCACAAACCTCTGCCCTTGGCAACTGCCAGGCTTTTGCATTTCCATTCCGCAGCGGAGCAATCTGCTGTCCCTCGGCGACCTCATCCCATATCCATCCAGTCCGCCGATTTCCACACCCGAACCCTTGACACACCTGATAGTCTTAAATCAAGCAGGATCGAAGCCCGGAGCCAATCCGGGCTTTTCTCTTTGGCCCTTAAAGTGCGCAGATAGTCCAAACCTAAGTCCAATGTTTGAAGGACTTTGAGTACTTAAGTAGGGGAGGGGGTACCCATCCACTAGAGCAGTTCAAGCAGCCTGAAATTCATCCTCCGGCTCCGTCAAAGACGCGGCCAAAGTTGATATTCTTACATCTGTCATGCCAACCAAAAAAGAACTCCTCACCCGCCCCATCCAGCACATCGACCTCGCCCAGCACAACGTCGTCCCCATCGTCGAAGCGATGCAGCAGATGGCTTACTCCGCGCGTGACACCGCCCGCGCCGCCACCATCTACGACATGATGCTCAAGGACACCGACTGCGGCGTCATCCTCTGCCTCGCCGGCTCGCTCATCTCCGCCGGCCTGCAGAAGGTCATCGTCGATCTCGTCCGCAACAACATGGTCGACGCCATCGTCTCCACCGGCGCCAACATCGTCGATCAGGACTTCTTCGAGGCCCTCGGCTTCAACCACTACATCGCCGGCGACGAGTACAAGTACGGCGCAGGCGACGCCGACCTCCGCGACCTGATGATCGACCGCATCTACGACACCTTCATCGACGAGGAAGAGCTGCGCATCTGCGACGAGACGATCCACCAGATCACCAACTCGCTCGACCCGCGCCCCTACAGCTCCCGCGAGTTCATCCGCGAAATGGGCGCCTGGCTCAGCAGGAATGGCAAGACCCCCAAAGCAGGAGGCCGCGACTCCATCGTCCTCGCCGCCTATGAGAAGAACGTCCCTATCTTCTGCCCAGCCTTCTCCGACTGCTCCGCCGGCTTCGGCCTGGTCGCCCATCAGCACGCGCGCCAGGGCAAAGCGATGGTCTCGATCGACTCCGCCAAGGACTTCTACGAGATCACCCAGCTCAAGATCGCCAACCCGACCACCGGCCTGCTGATGATCGGCGGCGGCGTCCCCAAGAACTTCGCCCAGGACATCGTCGTCGCCGCCGACGTTCTCGGCGTCGAAGCCTCGATGCACAAGTACGCCATCCAGATCACCGTGGCCGACGCCCGCGACGGCGCTCTCTCCGGCTCCACGCTCAAGGAGGCCAGTTCCTGGGGCAAGGTAGACCTGACCTACGAGCAGATGGTCTACTCCGAAGCGACCCTGGCCCTGCCGCTCATCGCCGGATACGCCTTCCACAAAAAGTCCGCCGCCGCCCGCAAAGGCAAGCAGTGGGCTCAGGTGCTCGACCGAGTCCAGGAGCCAGCCGCCGTTTAGCCGCACTTCAACGCAGTGCAGACGAGCCCCGGTCATCCGGGGCTCGTGCCGTTTCTGCACCATTCGTCACCAAAAATGTTTGCATTGCAGATAACCCACTGAGGTGTTATTGCCGCTTTTGCAAATTTTCTGTCATCCTTCAGCCTGAAATAGAATCTTCGCCGCACCTATGAAAGGCCGGTCTTCAAGATGCCCATCCTTAACCAGCACGTCCGGTTTTGCTCAGGCTCGCTCGACCAGCCCTTCATGGGTCTCCAGCCCAGCACCACGCTTAGCCCTTAGGGCACAGCATTTTACACAAAATTGCCCTGAAAATTGTCCCCTGCGAATCACATTGGGTTACTATTACACGGTACTAGAGTTACCGAATTAAGGTTACTACCGGCTCGATAATGCACATCTTTTCCGTTCTTGGATTTCTCTCTCTGCTCGCGGCGCTCGGCGTTCTTCTCTTCGCGTTTCTGCGTGCTCAGCGCACCATCCGCGATCTCGCCGACCAGCTCACACAGGCGCGCGAGCAGCAGCACCAGAACAGCATCCAGTTGAACGAGCGTTCGCAGCTCGATAATCTCAAGGACGAGTTCATCTCCACCGTCTCGCACGAGCTGCGCACCCCGCTCACCAGCATTCGCGGCGCGCTCGGCCTGCTCTCCTCCGGCATCATCGGCGACGTGGACGCCAAGGCCCAGAACCTGCTCCGCATCGCCGTCACCAACACTGACCGCCTCATCCGCCTCATCAACGACATCCTCGACCTCGAGCGCATGGAGTCCGGCCGCGCGCCGCTGCAAATCCGCCGCTGCTCACTCAGCGAACTCGCCCAGCAGGCCATCGAGACCATGACCGCCATGGCCGACGCCAACACGGTCCACCTGGAACTGGTTCCGTCACCCGCGCTCTGCCAACCCGAATCGCTCTTCTTCGACGGTGACTCGGACCGCATCCTTCAGGTCCTCACCAACCTGCTCTCGAACGCCATCAAGTTCTCGCCTCCGGCCTCCACCGTCCGCGTCCACACCGACGCCACCGCCGACTCCATCCTGCTCAAGGTGGTCGATGAAGGCCGCGGCATCCCAACCGAAAAGCTCGATAGCATCTTCGACCGCTTCCAGCAGGTCGAGCCCTCGGACGCTCGCCAGAAGGGCGGCACCGGACTCGGCCTCGCCATCTGCCGCAGCATCGTGCAGCAGCACTCCGGATCCATCTGGGCGCAGCGCAACCTCAGCATCGGCACCACGCTCTACGTCATGCTGCCGCGCACCACCCGCTCCACCGACCTGGCGGTCCAGGCTCCCCTGCCCCAGGGCGAAGGCGCCATCCTCGTCTGCGACGACGACCCCGGCATCCGCACCGTCGTCGGCGAACATCTCCACCGCCAGGGCTACACCGTCATCGAAGCTAATTCCGGTGAACAGGCGCTCGTCCTCGCCGCAGAAAATAAGATCGAGGCCATCCTGCTCGATCTCTACATGCCCGGCCTCAGCGGCTGGGAGACGCTCCAGCGGCTGCGCAACAATCCGGTCACGGCCAACATTCCCGTCGTCGTTCTCAGCGTTCTGTCCTCCACTCTGCGTCCTCAGCTTACCGGCGACGCGCAGGGCTGGGTGCAGAAGCCCTTCAACGAAAACATGCTCTTTGCCGAACTGGGTCGCGTGCTCCACCACGGCGAAGGCCCGGCCTATGTGCTGCTCGTCGAGGACGATGAAGACCTGGCCAGCGTCGTTGCCGCCAGTTTCGAGAACGCAGCCGTCCACATTGACCGCGTAGCAACGCGCCAGCAGGCCATCCGCCAGTGCATCACGCGCCGTCCTGACCTGCTCATCCTTGACCTCACCCTGCCCGACGGCGATGGCTTCTCGCTGGTTGAGTGGCTCAGGCAGCAACCGCCACTCGCTACCCTGCCCATGGTCGTCTACTCTGGCCGCGAGATCTCGGACATCGAGATGGACAAGCTGCGCCTGGGTCCGACTGAGTTCCTGACCAAGGCCAAGGTGCAGCCCAAGGAAGTCGAGGAACTGGTCCTTTCGATGGTCCATCACATCCGCAGCAAATTCTCGGATCTGACGACCGCCGGACAGGTAGCCTAGAGCCAGGCTGTAGGAAATTTTCCCGCTGTACTCCCATCTAAGTGCCGTCCCATGAGAGAATAGGCACGCTCATGCGACGCATTCTAATCATCGACGACGAAGACGACATCCGCGAAGTCGCGGCACTTTCTCTGGAGGCCACCGTCGGGTGGCAGATTCTGACCGCCAGCTCCGGCGCGGCAGGCATCGAGATTGCCACCGCCGAACAACCCGACGCCATCCTGATGGACGTGATGATGCCTGAGGTGGACGGCCCGACTACCTTCCGCATCATGCAGGAGAACCCCACCATTGCACATATCCCCGTGCTGCTGCTGACCGCGAAGGTGCAGGGGGTGGACCAGCGCCGCTTTGCCGGCCTCGGCGTGAACGGCATCCTCTTCAAGCCGTTTGACCCGCTCACGCTGGCGCAACAGATCTCCGATATTCTCGGATGGAAAGAGGGCTCGCCCGACTCTCTGCCCCCGTTGCCGTCAAGTTGAGCGCGCAAACGAAACATGGACAAGAAGACCGAAGCCAAAGTCGATGACCTGATCGCGGGTCTATGGAAGAAGGGCCTTCCAGGCCTGCGCGAGAGGCTCGACGTACTCGACCGCGCCGCAGTTGAAGCCTTGACTGGCGCGATTGCTGAAGCCACCCGAGCCGAGGCGCAGTCCATCGCCCACAAGCTCGCAGGCAACCTGGGCATGTTCGGCTACCCGCAAGGCTCGGAGGTCGCCAGCAAGATGGAGCACATCTACAAAGCCCCGACGCCAGAGGGCCTGGCGTCGCTCGCCGCACTCGCCAAACAGCTTCGCAAAAGCCTAGCCCCCGACATCTAACGGGCTTTCGCGTAAGAGCAGAGCGTTCCGTATGACGGAAAAGCTCAATCCGCATCCTTCCGCATAGCGGAGAAAACAAATTATTATCTTTCTTCTTCCCTCTTCGTTTGAACCTGCAACTAACACCCGTGTATAAGGGATACCGTGATTGCTCCGGGCAGACCCCGACGCACGCAAGGAGAACCAATGATCTCTCGCCGGACATTTCTCGATGGCCTCGCCGCCACCGCAGCCACAGCCGCAGTTGCCACCAGCGCAAAAAGCTACGCCCAAATCGTCGGCGCCAACGACCGGCTGAACTTCGCCGTCATCGGCCTGAACAGCCGCGCCTACGCGCACCTCGCCTCGCTCAAGGCCAACATTAAGAATGCGCGCATCTCGCACGTTTGCGATGTTGACAAAGTCATCCTCAACCGCTTCGCCGGGCGCGCAACGACCGCCATGGGCGAAGCCCCGAAGTCTGAACAGGACTTCCGCAACGCCCTGGCCTCGCGCGACGTGGACGCCATCACCATCGCCACTCCCGACCACTGGCACACGCCCATGGCGATCGACGGTCTGCGCGCAGGCAAGCACGTCTACGTCGAGAAGCCGTGCAGCCACAATCCCGCCGAAGGCGCGCTGCTCGTCGAAGCGCAGAAGAAGTACGGCAAGAAGGTCCAGATGGGCACGCAGCGCCGCTCCTCTCCTCACTACATCGACATGGTGAAGAAGATTCAGGACGGCTCGCTCATCGGCGAGGCCTACCACGGCAAGGCGTGGTACTCGAACAGCCGCAAGTCCATGGGCATCGGCAAGGTCATCCCCGTGCCCGCGACGCTCGACTGGGACCTGTGGCAGGGCCCTGTCCCGCGCAGCGAGTACAAGGACAACATCCATCCCTACAACTGGCACTGGCTGCGCCGCTACGGCACGGGCGAGGCGCTCAACAACGGCACTCATGAGGTCGATGTCTGCCGCTGGATCCTCGGCGTCGAGTATCCGAAGCGCATCACCGCCGCCGGCGGGCGCTATAACTACAAAGACGACTGGCAGTTCTACGACACCTTCAACACCAGCTTCGACTACGGCGACAAACTCATCTCGTGGGATTGCAATAGCTGTAGCGGCATCCGGCAGTATGGACGCGACCGCGGCGTCGTCATCGAAGGCACCAAGGGCAGCATCGTCGTCGATGAAGGCGGCTATGTCACGTTTGACCTGCACGGCAGGCAGACCGCCGATGTTCGCGGAGGCAAAGTCTCCGACTCCACTGACCTGACCGGCGCAGACAATATGACCGACCTGCACTTTGCCAACTTCATCGCCGGTGTGCAGCACGGCGAGAAGCTGAACCAGCCCATCGCCTCGGGCAATGTCAGCGTCACCATCCTGCAACTCTCGAACGTTGCGTGGTTCGTCGAGCGCGAACTCAAACTCGATACCGCCAACGGCCACATCCTCAACGACGCTGAAGCCATGAAGTACTGGGGCCGCACCTACGAAAAGGGCTGGGCACCGCACATCTAAACGCACCTCATCAACACCAACAGCCCTCCATCGCGGAGGGCTGTTGTGTTTTGCGTCGTAGTTTTCTTAAACCGCACAAATGCTCGGGTGCGCATCGTTCGCAGTTTCATTGCGAAGGGTAGAGTGAACCCCCTCAACCAGGCACGATCTCCGAGAAATCCGCAATCCCCGAAAAATCTCCAAGCACGCGCTCCAGCAACGCAAGCCGATTGGCACGCACCGCCGCATCGGGAGCCATCACCATCACGGCATCAAAAAATGCGTCGACCTGAGGCCGCAGCGTGGCAATCGCTTCCAGCGCAGCCTTGTAATTCTTCTCCACGCCCAGTGCTTTCACCTTTACCGCGAGTTCAGCAGACCGCTCCGCCAAAGCCTTTTCTGTAGGCTCAGTCAATAGCGCAGCATCCACGCCTGCGCCGGGAGCAATTCCCTTCTCCTTCGCCTGCGCCAGAATGTTCTTCATTCGCTTGAATGCAGCCGACACCGCCGCAAAATCGTCTGAGCCACGCACAGCGGTGACAGCTTCGGCACGAGCCACGGCATCGCGTACATCGTCGGAACCAGCCACCAGCACAGCCTTCACCACGTCGTAAGCCTGCCCACGCGCCTCGCGCAGATAAAACTCCAGCCGCTCCACCAGAAACTCACGCACCTTCTCCGCCAGCTTTGCGTCGCCATTGGTCGCGGTCACGGCAACCTCGCGCAGAGTCAACGGCAGCGCCACCGCGCTCTCGGCCATGATCTTCACAATCCCGTTCGCCGCCCGTCGCAGTGCAAACGGGTCCTTTGACCCCGTCGGCTCCAGCCCCAGCCCAAACATCCCTGCAATCGTGTCGGCCTTGTCCGCTGCCGAAAGTACCGCGCCCTCCACCGTCCAGGGCACTGAGTCCTCCATCGAAACCGGCTTGTACTGGTCATAGATCGCGTCCGCCACGAGTGCCGACTGTCCCTGCGCTCGCGCATACAGGCCGCCTACCACGCCCTGAAGCTCCGTGAACTCCTTCACCATCTCGGTGGTCAGGTCCGTCTTCGCCAGACTCGCCGCATCGCGCGCCGCATTGGCGTCAAATGTGCCGGGAGGCATCATTCCGCTCCAGCCATGAATCAGATGGCGGACCCGCTCCGTCTTCTTCGCGTAGCTACCGAGGTCTTTCTGAAACGTCACATGCTCCAACAACTTCACGCGCTCTTTCAGCGGCGTGCGCTGATCAAACTCCCAGAAGAACTGCGCATCGTTGAAACGCGCACGCAGCACACGCTCGTTGCCATGCCGAATCACGTCCTGACCCGCAGCATCGGCCTCCGTGTTCAGCACCGTAAGGAAATGCGGAGCGAGCTTTCCGCTCCCATCCTCCACAGCGAAATATTTCTGGTGGTCGCGCATCACCGTCACCAGCACTTCTTCCGGCAGTGCGAGATACTCTTTCTCAAACCCACCCAGCAGCACCGAAGGCCACTCGGTCAACTGCGTCACGGTCTCGACCAGTTCCTCATCCTCGCGCCACCGCGCACCCGGTACCGTGCGCGTGACTGCATCGAGCGCCTTGCGAATCTTCTGCCGCCGGACTTCGACATCAGCAACCACAAATCCCTTCAGGAGCGCGGCCTCATACTCTCCAGCAGCCTTCAGCGGAATCTCCTGCTCGCCGAACAGCACGCGGTGTCCATACGTGACCACGCCTGCTTCGTATCCGCCAAAGCTCACCGGCACCACCGCCGACCCTAACAGCGCGATCATCCATCGCACCGGCCTCACAAACTTGTCAGGCTTGCCCGGAATCCAGCGCATGTTCTTCGCCCAATAAATTCCAGCAAGTTCCTTCGGCAGTTCCGCAGCAATCACTTCAGCAGCCGCGCGCCCAGTCTTCACCGCAGTCGCGGCCAGATACTCACCCTTCGGCGTCGTCACGGTCTTCAGCGCGCCAACCTCGACACCGGCCTTCTTCGCAAACGCCATGGCCGCAGGTGTCGGAGTGCCGTCCTTATACGCCACCTTCACCGAAGGCCCCACCAACTCCTCGGCCACATCCTCTTGCCGTTCAGCGACACCCTCTACCCACACAGCCAGCCGTCGTGGCGTAGCAAAGCTCCTGCTCTTCACGCCATCCGACACCAACCGCTCGCGCCCGAGCATCTTCACAACGCGATCGCACAGTTCCGCCTCGGCTCCGACAATCATCCGCGCCGGAACCTCCTCCAACCCAATCTCAAATAAGAACTCAGCCATCGTCTCTAACTCGTCCCTCGTTCAACCAAACACAAACCCCGGGTGCTCCATCCTTCGCAGTTTCACCGCAAAGGGTGGGAGAGCAAACCCTTCACACTGCCACAGGCTCCGTCTTACCTGCCGCAAGCAACGCACCCTGCTCCGCATACATCTTCGCCACGCCTACCACCAGCGTGCGAATCCGCGCCATTACTCCCACGCGCTCCGTCACCGAGATCGCCCCGCGAGCATCCAGCAGATTGAACACGTGCGAGCACTTCAGCGCCAGCTCATACGCCCCCAGCACCGGAAACCGCTTCAGCGCAAGTGCGTCCATCTTCTCCAAACCGCCGGCCTTTTCAAGCAGTGCCTTGCACTCTGCCTCGTACAGCTTAAGGTGCTCCCACAGCTTCGGCACATCGGCGTAGTCGAAGCTGTATGCCGAAAACTGCTCCTCCTCAGCCAGCCGCATCTCACCGTACGTCACCTTGCGACCCGTGTCCGGTTCGACCGCCCACACAATGTCGTAGATCGAGTCCACATCCTGCAGGAACGCAGCAATGCGCTCCATGCCATATGTAATCTCGCCCGAGATCGGATCGAGATCCATGCCGCCGCACTGCTGAAAGTAGGTGAACTGCGTAATCTCCAGCCCGTCGAGCATCACCTGCCAGCCGACTCCCCACGCGCCGCCCACCGGCCACTCCCAGTTGTCTTCTTCAAACTTGATGTCGTGCTCGCGCAGATCAATCCCAATCGCCTTCAGAGACTCCAGATACATCTCCTGAATATTGATCGGCGGCGGCTTCAGAATGACCTGCAACTGCGTATGCCGGAAGAGCCGGTTCGGGTTCTCGCCATAGCGCCCGTCGGCTGGCCTGCGCGAGGGCTGCGCATAGGCAATGCGCACTGGCTTCGGCCCCAGCACGCGCAGAAACGTGTCGGGAGACATCGTGCCCGCGCCAACCTCCACGTCATAGGGCTGCTGTAGCACGCACCCACGGTCGGCCCAGAACCGCTGCAAGGTAAACAAAAGCTCCTGAAAGGTCAGCGCCTTCTTTCCAGCTATCTCAGTCATGCATCTCTCTTCAATGTCGCGGTGATGTCTCTGATTCTAATCTGTCTCAACCCGATCAGTGCGCTGGATTCACTTAATAGGAAGTCTGCACGCAGCCCACACTGCTAGTTTTTGGGGAGAATGCGCCGCTTTCCTTGCTGCGGCGTCAACGACGGGTCCGAAGGCACCGTCGTCGGATCAGTCATCAACGCAGGGTCCGGAATCGGAACCGAGATACCTGCCGAGCGAATGAAGTCATCGCTCTTCTCAATCGTCACGGCAAGATTGTGGCTCCCCGCCGTCGAGTTATATGGCCTTGGAAACTGCACAATGTAGCGTCCGCGGACCATCGTCACAAACCGCACCAACTTTTCTGCCAGGGTGTCTGTGGTCGCTCTCACCACCAGCCCGCCGCTCAACTGACACAGCGCATCAAGGGGGTCCTCATACTGGAAGCCACCTGCAAGGTGAAGGTACGTCTGGCTCTCAATGCCAAAGACAGCCACGCCTTTGCTCTGAGCAAATTGCGTGAGCAGCTTCGATTGCACATGGCTGCCTCGATCTTCTCCATTAGTCACGACAAGGATGACCCGCCGGCCCGGAACCTGCGACATCTCCTGCACGACGAACCCCAGCGTATCCCACAGATGCCATTCATCCTTGCACTCGATCTTCGGACGCTCCTGTTTCCACTGCATTCGCTTCTTCAGCAGCGCATCGACTCCACCTTGCAACGCTGCCTTTGTCACGGTGACATCGTCCGCGGAACGCTCCAGGTCGCAGCCTAGCCCATAGATCGAAACATGGTCCTTCGGATGCAGCGAAAGCGGGGCCAGTTCGGCCATCGCAAGGTCGATGTTCTGCATCAGGTCATCCACCGGCCCGCGCAGGTCTAGAAAGATGGCGAGCGAGATCGGATCATCACCCTCCAGGCGGACATGCCTCACTTTGTATCGCGGCCCTCCATCGATGCTCACCCGGAACCTGTCGGCAGCGATTGGCGCAACAGGCTCGAGCCGCGGCCCCAGCACCAGCACCGGAATCTGAATCAGGTTTGCATAGACATGCAAGGTGTGGCTATCCTCTCCCGGACTGATATTGACCGAAAGGCCCTGTGCAGGCTCGCCCGGCGCGGTCGCAGTCTGGGCACTCGCACTCCCAACTGCTCCGGCAAGGCCCAGAACGCAGACCCCGAGAACCGCCATCGTCGTAACACGCTTCACGCTTTGCCTCGCCCCTTCCGCATCGCCCTACCCTGCGATTCTCCCGCCCACCCGGCTTTGATTCAAGTATCATCATCGCGCAGTCAAATCTTCAAACAAGGTCGTGCCCCATGAAGAGGCTTCTCTATCTGTGCGCCGCTGTCCTGTTTACGCTCAGCGCCGTTCCTGCACTCGCCGCCAACGTCACCGGCACCTGGTCGTCCGAGATGAAGACCCCCGACGGCAACAGCTTCACCCTTACCTTCACCTTCAAACAGGACGACGCCAAACTCAGCGGCACCGTCTCCGGTCCGCAAGGAGACCCCATTGCAATCTCCGACGGCACCATCAATGGAGACAAGCTCTCCTTCAAGGTCTCTGTCAACGGCACCACCATCACGCACGAAGGGACCGTCACCGGCGACGAGATCAAGCTGACCAGCAAGTCCGACAACCCCGACTTCCCCGCCCACGACCTTACGCTCAAACGCTCAAAATGACGCGGAGCCCGCGTGCTGACTGCCGCATCTTTCTCCGTTTGACCGGCATCACATCCACCATGAACACCACAGGCAACACCATCCTCATCACCGGTGGAGGCTCCGGCATCGGCCGTGCGCTCGCTGAAGCCTTCCACGCCCTCGGAAACAAAGTCATCATCGCCGGCCGCCGTCAGCAGGCGCTCGACGAGACCACTGTGGCCAATCCCGGCATGTCGTCTGTCCAACTCAATATTGAGGACCCCGCAGACATTCAGCGAGTCTCCCTGAAGCTTGCGTCTGACCACCCCGCGCTCAACACGGTCATCCACAATGCTGGCATTATGCGCCCGGAAAACCTCCTCGATCCGAAGCTCTCGGACGCCGAAGCCACCATCCTCACCAATCTGCTCGGCCCCATCCGTCTGACCGCCGCTCTGCTGCCGCAGCTTCAAAAGCAGCCGAACGCCACCATCCTCACCGTCAGCTCGGGCCTCGGCTTCATTCCGATGGCCGTTACACCGACCTACTCGGCCACCAAAGCCGCCATCCACTCCTGGAGCCAGTCACTCCGCTACCAGCTCCGCTCGACCAACATCGGTGTCATCGAGATCGCCCCACCCTACGTGCAGACCGAACTGATGGGCGCAGCTCAGGCGGTCGATCCCCGCGCCATGCCGCTCAAGGACTTCATCGCCGAAGTCATTCACATTCTTCAGGCCCAACCCAACGCCACCGAGGTCCTCGTCGAGCGCGTTAAACCTCTTCGCTTTGCCGAAGCTGCTGGGCCAGAAAAATACAGCGCCTTCTTCAACCAGTTCAACGATGCGATGAACCATCCCCACTGAGGCCTCTTATTCGCGGAGGAGCACAGCATGTTCAAGAAAATCCTTGTAGCTTACGACGAGTCTCCGGAGGCGGCCCGCGCCCTCACCTGCGCCATCGATCTTGCAGTCCAACTCAAGGCCCAGCTTCACCTTGTCACCGTCCGCGAGCCGCTGCCCGCTTATCTTGGCTACGCCGAGGCCGCCTTCCCCGGCTCCAAGCGCGCCCTCACCGACGAGCGCCAACTTTTCTATCGCAACCTGCACCACAAAGCCAAAACCCAGGCTGAAGCGCAGGGTCTCACCCTCGATGGCGACATCATCGAGGGCAACGAGGTCCAGTCCCTCACCGACTGCATCCAGAACTGGCAAGCCGACCTGCTCGTCATCGGACGCCGCCACCACCTGTCTACCTTCGCACGCTTCTCAACCAGCACCGTCTACGAGGTCGCCGAGCGCACTCGTTGCAGCATCCTGGGTGTCTTATAAAGAGAGGGGATCGGCCGCTAGTGGTGCCGCAACGCGAACACCAGCACAATCACCACAATCAACAGCAACACGCCGTTGACCACAAGAATCAGCGGCAGATACTTCTGCCACTTGCCCTGCGGAACAGTCGGAGCCGCCGGAGGCGCAGGCGGAGCGAACGGCTGCGGCATCCCGAAGCCCGCTGCTGCTGGCGGATGCGCAGCCGGAGCATGCATCGCCGGTGGAGCAAGATGCGGAGGCTTCATCGGCAGAGGCGGCATCGCAAATCCGCCCCCAGCCTGCTGTGGCGGCGCGGCGGCAGGAGCCATCGGCGGGAGCGGCGCTCCACCGCCAGCCTCGCGCATGGCTGAGCCCGAGATGATCCGCGTGTACTCTCCCGGCCCGGACTGCGGTATCGCTTGCGGCATGGGCTGAGGCATTGGCTGCGCAGTGGGAGGCGCCATTGGAGGCCCATTCACCGGAGCAGGCGGCGGATCGGAGAGCGAACGCATCAGCCGTGTAAACTCGCCTCCTCCCTGCATAGGCTGCGCAACAGGCGCGCCCGGCAACGGCGCAGGCGTGCCGAACGACGATGGTGCAGCAAGCGGCGGCGAAGACGCAATCGGCATCGGCTGCTGCGGTCCATCTCCTGAGAGTGAATTGAAGAGTTGCGTAAACCCGCCCTGATTCGAGGGTGGACTCGGCGGCTGGATCGAAGGCGCGACCGGTGGCGGCTTCAGCGGCTCGCTGAAAGACGGAAATGAAGGTGGGGCGGGAAACGGCGAAGCCTGCGGCGGCTCCGGCACTGAAGGAGCGTTCGGCGAAAGCGTCTGGAAGATCTGTGTAAAACTACCGGGTCCTGAAGACTGCCCGGAAGGTGGAGCAACCGGTGCAACAGGAACTGCCTGTGGCGCACCGCTCGGAGACAATGTCTGAAACATCTGCGTAAAGCTGCCCGGCGTGCCGGGTCCCGCAGCAGGTGCCGGCGAAGCAGCAACAGGGTTCGGGGGATTCACAGGACTGAAGACCGGTGGCGTAGCCTGTGCACGAGGTGGCTGCGCCATAGCCGGCTCTTGAGCACCTCCTGCGAGCGTTTGCATGAACTGCGTAAACTCGCCCGCCGAGCCAGCACTTGGCTTGGCCGGAGGCTGAACTGGAGACTGAGCAGCAGGCGGCTCCGGCACTGGAACCTGCGGCACAACCCGCTTCGGGGTGGGAATCTGCCTGAAGATCTGGGTAAACTCGCCGGGCTTCAACTCCGCAGCCACCGGCGGAGTCGTGGGCTTTGGCGCGGGAGACTGCGACGGCGCAGCCACCGCTCCGGTCAGCGCCTTCAACTCTTCAAGCATCCGGGTCACATCGCCCGGCTTCTGCGCGGCGTCTGCGGATAAGGGAGCCGCAGCTGGCGCAGCCGGAGCCACCGAGGGAGCCGCAGCCGTCTTCGGCTTCAGCAGCTCAGCCAACAGGTCATCGTCCGTAGCAGGGGGCCTCGATGGCGCAGCTGCAAACATGCCCGTCGCGCTACCGGCATCCGATGCCCCCTGACCGGCTCCGGCATCCGGGTTTTTCTCATCGAATGGAAATCTGGAGTCGTCCATCAGTCTCTAAAAATCTCGCCATCCAATTCTTCATCTTGAAACGCGCGGCTGCCCCGCCACCGCGTGAAGCCCAGCCTACACCGCATTTGCTTGACAGTAAAGTAGACGGAACATACCATTCGATAACGCTTTGCGGCCACTCCCGGGCCGGTTTTGCGCTGGTTATCTCCGTTCGATTCAGCAACAAAGCCGGACGGCGATTCGCCCGTGCCTCGCATAGAATTGCACTCAGCCGTTGGGGTCCGGAATCTATGAAATTTCTGTCGCGCGTGGTCTGGTCTGAGGGCATGTACCTCGGCCCGCATCACTTTCAAACCCAAAGCCGCTACTTCGAGGACTCCGTCGGCTTTCTCGTCTCCAGTCTCTGGCACGAGCCCTGGGGCCTGCTCCACGCCGAGTTCGATCCCGAGGCCATCCGCAATGGCAGCGTCGTTCTGCTCCACGCCTCCGGCGTCTTCCCCGACAGCCTCGCCTTCGAGTGCCCCGCCTCCGACCCGGCGCCGCCCACGCGCAACATCGTCGATGTCTTCCCCTCCACCGACGCCGCGCTTATGCTCTACCTCGCCGTGCCCAGCCGCAAAGACAACGGCCTCGACTGCACGCTTCCCGGCAGCTTCGGCAACACACGCTATCAGGTCATGCAGCGCCCGCTGCGCGACGAGACCAACGGCATGGACGAACGCGATGTCGATCTCGGCCAGAAAAACCTCCAGCTTCTCACCGAAATTGAACTAACACGCGACACTATCTCCATCCCTATCGCCCGCGTCCTGCGCGACGGCCACGGCTCCTTCGTCTACGACGCCGACTTCATCCCTGCCTGCCTGCGCATCAACGCCAGCGAGACGTTGATGCTCATGGCCAAGCGCCTGCTCGAAACCATCCACGAAAAAAGCACGACCATTGCACGAGGTGCGCGCCGCTCCGGCAAATTCGAGGCAGGCACCTCGGCGCTCGACGTCGCCAACTACTGGTTTCTCCACGCGCTCCACAATGCCTCGCCGGCGCTGCGCCATCTCTACGCCACCAAACACGCGCACCCCGAAGAACTCTACGAAGCACTCTCGCGTCTGGCAGGCGCGCTCTGCACGTTTGCCGTAGACTCCGATCCTGCCTCACTCCCAAGCTACGACCACCGCGACCCAGGCCCGGTCTTCCGCGCACTCGATCAGCACATTCGCCGCCATCTCGAAATCGTCGTGCCCTCGAACGTCGTCACACTCAACTTCGCTGCGCCACAGGCGTATATCTCCGAAGCCGATGTCACCGACGACCGCTGCCTCCGCCGCTCACGCTGGGTCCTCGGCATCCGCTCCTCGCTCAGCGAAGCCGAACTCATCCGCAGCGTTCCTCGGCTCGTCAAAGTCTGCTCCGCCAAGTTCGTTCCGGAACTCGTCAAGCGCGCGCTGCCCGGTCTCACGCTCACGCATCTTCCCGTGCCGCCCTCGGCCATCCGTGCCGAAGCCGACATGCAATACTTCGTCATCGAAGTCACCGGTCCATGCTGGGAGCACATCCTGCAAACCCGCCGCGTCGGCGTCTACATCCCCGGCGACATCGCCAACCCCGAGTTCGATCTCAACGTCGTCGTGGAGGCCAGCTAATGTCTCATCCGATAGACCGCACCAACAGCCTTAGCTACGCCTTTCAGGAAGTCCTCACCGCCATCCTGCGTATCCGCTTCCAGCGCCAGCAGGTCACGGACGCCGAAAGCTTCCGCGCGCAGATTCGCCGCTCGCTGCAAGCCGCCATGCAGGAGTCGCGCTCCCTCGGCTACTCCAACGAGATCGTCCAGACAGCCGTCTACGCCACCGTCGCCTTCCTCGACGAGAGTGTCCTCAACCTGCAAAACCCTGTCTTCAGCGACTGGTCGCGCCGCCCCTTGCAGGAAGAACTCTTCGGCGGCCACACAGCAGGCGAGATGTTCTTCCGCAACTTCCGCGACCTGCTCGCGCGTGACAACAACACCGAGGCCGCCGACGCACTCGAACTCCACTGCCTCTGCCTCGAACTCGGTTATCGCGGACGTTTCGCCTTCGGCGACACCGGCGAACTGCACCAACTGCTTCGTCAGGCACGCGAAAAGATCGCCCGCGTCCGAGGCAACGCGCAGTTTCTCGCCAGCACTCCGCCGCCGGAGGTCCGGCAAGTTCCGCGCACCGATACCGTGGGTCGCGCTCTGATGCTCACCGCCGCAGGCCTCGCCCTCATCACCGTCATCGCCTTTGCTGGATTTGAAATCTCGCTTGGCTCCGGCGTATCGCAAATCCAAAACACCACCGTCAACACCCGTTAGGAGCGCCTTGCCGTGGCCTACGTCCTCTCCTCCCTTGTTCTGCTGATCGGCATCTTCCTCGCCTGGTTCGTCGGCGCGATGCTGCAACTGAACGGCGTCGGCCTGCTCCTCTCGCGCGTCGTCTTCGTGCTGATCGGCATCGTCGGTGCCGTTCTCATTCTCTGGATGCACTTTCGCAACCGCCGCACCGCCTCCGCCACGCCCGCAGGCCCCACCAACACCGGCGACCTCGACACGCTACTGCGCGACGCCTCGGCCAAACTCGCCTCCGCGCAGCGCACCGGCCCCAAGTCCTTCGACTCGCTCCCGCTCCTCTACGTCCTCGGCGACGACAACTCCGGCAAGACCACCACCATCCTGAAGTCCTCGCTCGACCCCGAACTGCTCGCCGGACAAATTTATCGCGATCAACAGATCGTCCCCACCACCGTCGCCAACTTCTTCTACTCGCAGCAATGCGCGCTCGTCGAAGCAGGCGCGTCCGTGCGTAACGACCCGCGCCTCTGGGCACGCATCATCCGCCGCACGCGCCCGCGCGCCTACCGCTCGCTCTTTGGCAAAGCCGCGCCCATTCGCGCGGCCGTCGTCTGTGTCAGCGCCGAAACCTTTCTCGGCACGACCGCTTCCGAGACCGTTCTTGCCTCCGCCCGCGCCACCAACCTACAGCTCCGCGACCTCTCGCAGCAGCTCGGCATCGAAGTCCCCGTCTACGTCATCCTCACCAAGCTCGACCGCGTTCCCAACTTCAACGAGTTCGTCCGCAATCTCTCCACCGAAGAAGCCACGCAGGTCTTCGGCATCTCACTCCCGCGCGCCGCCGTCAGCTCCGGCCTCTACGCCGATCAGGCAACAAAAGACATTGGCACCGCCGCAGACAAGCTCACCTTCTCGCTCGCAGAGTTTCGCCTCGACCTGCTCCCCCGCGAATCCGACCAGACCAAGCTCCCCGGCATCTACGAGTTCCCCCGCGAACTCCGCAAGCTCCGCAACAACATCACTGCCTACCTCGTCGAGCTCAGCCGCCCCAGCCACCTCAACACCAACCCCTACCTGCGCGGCTTCTACTTCACCGGCGTCCGCGCAGCCATGGTCGATCAGATCGTCTCTGCCCCCGCCGCCGCGCCGCAGGCCGCACAAGGCAACGCAGGCGCAACGCAGATCTTCTCGCTCAAACAGCAGCAGGCAGCCGCACCGCAGGCGATTCCGCAGGTCGTCTCGCAGAAAGTCGCGCAGTGGAGCTTCCTCCCGCGCATCTTCCCGCAGGTTATCCTCGGCGACAGAAGCGCCCTTGCCAACACCGGCAAGACCGGTCGCGCCAATCTCTTCCGCCGCATCCTCTACGGCACCGCAGCGGCGCTCATCTTCATCTACCTCATCCTGCTCAGCGTCTCCTACGGCAACAACTCCGCGCTCGAAAAGCAGATCACCGACGCCGCCAATGCCCTGCCCTACACCAGCGTCCCGCAAGGCCAACTCGCATCCGAACGAAGCCTCGCCTCGCTTGACCAGCTCCGTGCCACCATTGTCCAGCTTGAGGACTACCAGACCAACGGCGCGCCCCTGATGTACCGCTGGGGCATCTATCACGGCGACCAGCTTCTCGCTGGCGCCCGCGCCACCTACTTCGACCGCTTCCGCCGCCAACTTCTCACCAACACACAGTCGAACCTCGTCGCCTACCTGAGCGCCCTGCCCGCAACGCCCGCGCCAACCGCCGACTACGACGCCGCTTATGCCCCGCTCCGTGCCTACCTCATCACCACCAGCAATCCCGAAAAGAGCACGGTCGAATTCCTCCCTCCAGTACTCATGCAGTACTGGCAAGGCTCGCTCACACCAAGCAGCGACCAGCAGAAACAACTCGCCCGCCGCCAGTTCGACTTCTACGCCAACGAACTCCACATCGCTGCACCGTACAGCATCGCGCCCGTCATGCCCACCGTCACGCACGCGCGCGCCTACCTCTCCAACTTCGGCGGCTTCGAGCGTATCTACCAGAGCATGTTAACCGCTGCAGGCAAGACAAACCCGGCCATCGACTTCAACCGCACCTACCCCCACTCCGCCGAGACCGTCATCGACTCCCACATCGTTCCCGGAGCCTTCACCAAGCCCGGCTTCGCTTTCATGCAAGACGCCATCCGGCACCCCGACCGCTACTTCACCGGCGAAGCCTGGGTCCTCGGCGACCAGGCGCCACCCTCGCTCGACCGCGCTACCTTGACCCAACAGCTCACCACACGCTACACCTCGGACTTCCTCTCGCAGTGGCACGCCTTTCTCGAAGCAGCAAACGTAGTCCGCTATCGCAACCTCCAGGACGCATCCGCCAAACTCACCACGCTTGCCGGCAATAACTCCCCGCTGCTTGCCCTCATCTTTACCGTCTCGCAAAACACGGCCGTCGCCGATCCCCAAATCGCCAACACCTTCCAGCCCGCCCAGTCGCTCGTCCCGCCTGCCAGCGTCGATCGCTTCATCGCTCCCGGCAATCAGTCCTATGTCACCGGGCTTCTCGGCCTTCAGGGCAGCGTCGCCCAGGTCGCGCAGAACCCCGCCGGAGCCAACGACCCAGCCGCCGCCACACCTATCATCACGGCCGCCACCGCCGCCCACATGGCCGCCCGCCAGACAGCCCAAGCCTTCCGCATCGACCCCACCGGCCACACTGACGCCCGCGTCCTAGCCCTCATGGAAGACCCCATCACTTCCACCGAAGCCCTCGTCCGCGGCCTCGGCCCGGCACAAGCCAATGCGGGTGGAAAGTCTTTCTGTGCAGCATTTAACCAGACATTCTCAAAGTTCCCCTTCAATCCAGCCTCGTCAGTGCAGGCATCACCCGCCGAGGTCGCCGCGCTCCTCCAACCCGGTACCGGAAGCCTCTGGCAGTTCTACAACGCCAACCTCAAAACCCTGCTCATCCCCGCCGGAGCCGAGTACGTTCCCGCGCCCAACCCACCCATGCAAGTCACGCCCGCGTTCACGCGCTTCTTCAACCATGCCGTCTCGCTCTCCAACGCCTTCTTCCCCGCCGGAGCCACCGCGCCGACGCTCAACTTCACCCTCCGCGACATCCCCACCAAAGGCATTCAGGGCGCGAACCTCACCATCGACGGCCAGCAGCTCAACGTCTCCAGCGCGAGCAAGCAATTCACCTGGAACTCCCAGACAGCGCATCAGGCCCAACTCAACGCCAGCTACGCCGGGGCCAACAACCTGCCGCTGCTCCAGATGCAGGGCACCTGGGCCGTCTTCCAGCTCTTCGACAAAGCCCGCGTCCAGCGCACTCCCAGCGGAGCGACTCTCAATTTCCCGCTCGAGGTCTCCGGCACCCCAATCGTCGTGGAGGGCACCCCGCTCGTGGTCGAGTTCGATCTCTCTGGCCCCGGAGCCGACGCGCTCATCCCCGGCAATCTGGCGAACCTGCGCTGCGTCTCCCAGGTCGCCAAATAATCGTTTTACTTCTCGAAAAATTATGAATCCGAGAAAAGAGCAGGAAATCCAACGTAGCAAAGGCCATCCTGAATTGCGCAGAAGATAGGAGTCTGAATGCTTCGCGAACAGCAACCGGCGGTATCTCTTTTCGCCATCGGCATGATCGCCATCGGCACGCTCTCCGTTCTCTGCAAAGATTTCGCCTACTCGTGGCAGCCTGTCCCCGCGTTTCACCCCGGACGCGAGGCGCTCGCCGTCATCTGCGGACTCTTCATGATCGCCGCCAGCATCGCGTTGCTCTTCCGCGCGACGATTGCGCTCGCCGCACGTGCTTTCTTCGTATATCTCATCCTCTGGCAGTGTCTGAAGATTCCCGCGCTCATCGTCGCCCCAAAGATCGAAGGAGTCTGGCTGGGATTCGGTGAAACCGGAATGCTGCTCGCTGGCGGGTGGGTCATCTTCGCGCTCTACTCCAACCTCGAAAACGCGCCCGTCTTCCGGCATATCACCGGAGCGAGCGGCATTCGCTTTGCGCAAATTCTCTTCGGACTGTGTGTTCTTCCGGTTGGACTGTCCCACATCATGTACGTCCACATCACCGCCTCGCTCGTCCCATCGTGGCTGCCGTTTCGCACCGGCTTTGCTTACCTGACCGGCGCGGGACAGATAGCTTGCGGCCTCGGAATCCTCTTCCTTGTCTTGCCGCGTGCGGCAGCGTATATCGAGACAGTCATGCTGGCCCTCTTTGCATTCCTCGTCTGGGGCCCAGACACATGGATTGCCTCCGCTCCCAAAATGGCCGGCTCACCTCCAGGCCATCGCTTTCCTGTAACGGCGTTCCTGATCACGTGGGTTATCGGCGCAGCCTCCTTGCTGATTACCACCAACATCGCGCCCAAGAGTGGAGACCTCACTCGCCGTCAACGCAACGCCGAGGCAGGCGGGCGGGTAGCCAGCATCTGAGCCAGTCCGCGCGCTCCCGTACAATGGCCTCAACATGGTTCCAGTTCAGGCAGTTCTGTTCGACTATGGGATGGTACTCTCTGGTCCTCCCGATCCAGCCGCGTGGGCGCGCATTCGCACCATCACAAGGCTCGAAGAAGAGCCTCTACAGCGCGAGTACTGGGCGCATCGGCATGACTACGATCGCGGCACGCTGACAGGCGATGCCTTCTGGCGCAAGGCTGCGGCGGGAGCGGACATCGTCCTGACGCCCGAACAGGTAGCCGATCTGCTCGATGCCGACACCGACCTGTGGGGCCAGATCAACCGCCCTATGCTCGACTGGGCGCAGCGGCTGCAACGCGCAGGCGTGCGCACAGGCATCTTGTCGAATATCGGCGACGCGATGACCGACGGCCTGCTCCGAAAACACGCATGGCTGAACAGCTTCGACCATCGCACCTGGTCGTATGCGCTGAAGCTGGCCAAGCCGGAGCCGGCAATCTATCGCGCGGCAGCGGAAGGGCTTGCTACGCCAGCGGGCAACATCCTCTTCATCGACGACCGCCCCGAAAACGTCGCGGCAGCCGAAGCCGCCGGAATGCAAGCTCTCCAATATGAAGACCACCCCGGCTTCGAACGCACGATGCACGAGCGCGGGCTCGACGACTTGCTCCACATTGGCGACAAGGCAGCGGCCTCGCGCACGACCCTGAACAAGTAACGTTACCCATTCCCATATCTGCACACTGGACTGTACCGTTTTCGTGCATTCTTAGAGATAAGGCACCACCCATCCGGCACCACCATGGATATTGAGGACAGGCTGCAAGCAGCGTTGTAACCGCAGCCAGATGACCATGATGAATCGACGCGCACTCTGCACCCTTCTTGCCGGGCTACTTGCCGGATTCGGCCTGCTTCCATCGCTGTCAGCTCAAACGATCGGACCGCAGCAGCTCATCTTCGCCGGCCTGCGCACAGTTGCGCATCAGGGCCAGTTCAACGCTGTCCGGACCAACGCGAGCGGCAATCTATATCTGCTGCTCGACCAGAAGGACGGCGTGCGGCTGCTCGAAACCGACCCCACCGCCACCACGGTGCTTGCCCAGGCGCACATCGGCGCAAAGGGCGACATCGGCGTAGCCATGGCGCTCGACCCGGCAGGCAACGTCTACGTCACTGGCACAACAACCTCCGGCTCGCTCGCTGCTACAGGCGGTGTCGCCTTTCCCAGCGTCGCCGACACATCGACTAACTCCTTCATCGGCAAGTTCGATCAGAACTTGAATCCAATCTTCGTCACGTTCTGCGGCAGCGGACGCATGGACTCCACCAGCATCGCCGCAACCACCGACGCAGTCTTCATCACCGGCAGCCTGTTCACCAACACGCTGCCGGTCACGCCCGGCGGAATCATTCAGGCTCCTGCCGCGGGCAGCTTTCAGAATGGCTTCGTGGAAAAATTCAGCGCCGACGGCTCGACGCTCGAATACGCTACCTACCTGGGTGGCCAAAACGGTAACACCGCACCCGCAGCCATCGCGGCAGACTCTTCGGACAACGCCTACATTGCGGGCTACACCACCTCGTCCGGCTACCCAACCCTCGCTGCGCTGGTGCCGCGCATCCTCGGCGCAACCTCAGGCTTCCTGACCAAACTCAACTCGACGGGCAGCGGCATTGCATTTTCGACTTTTATTCCCGGCACGGGCGTTACATCGATTGCGCTCGATCCCACCACGGGCAATCTGCTGCTCTCAGGCTCAATCGCTCTCGGGCAGTTCCCTATTGCCAATGTCGATATGCCACTGGTTAATACGACCTATCAGGCGGTGGTGCGGATGCCGCTCGACGGCAGCAGCGTACTTGCCTCGACGCTCGTTGCCGCGGGAACACAATCCGTCGTCACATCTGCGCCCTCGGGAGCGGCATGGATCACTGGGCCGCTCGCTGGCCCGCTGCTTCCGCTCGCGCCGCTCTCGGCGATGGGCTCGAGCTACGCCGTTCGCGTCAACGGACAGAATGCAATCGACCAGATGATCCGCTTCGGCGGCCTGCCGGTAAGCAATCCAAACTACGCCAGTACGCCCGTCAACCTGAGATCGCTGGCTGTCGACGCAATGGGCCAGCCCATCTTTGCTGGAGGCGTTGCGGCCACGGCAAGCTCCAGCCTGCTGGCAACCGAGACCTGGGACCTCCCGCTCGTCAATAACCCAACGGCCGTGCTGCCCTCCAGCCTGCGCGACACCGCGCTTACATCCGGCCCCTGCAACGGCAGCGCCTGCGCGGGCTATGCCGCGTATCTTGCGAAGCTCGGTCTTACCGCAACACCAAGCCTGGCGCTTTCGACCGACGACTCGCCCAACCTCACGTTGCGCAATCTCGGCTCTGTCGAAGCAACCGGAATGCAGATCACAGCCACCGGATTTACTGAAGTCAATGATTGCGGCTTCGTGCTTGCTCCCGGAGCAATGTGCAGCATCGTCCTCAACGGCTCAGGTCCCGGCACGATTACCGTGCAAGCTGGCAATGCAGCCACGAAGACCGCGATGCTTCCAGCAACAACGAACCCGGCAAAGACCATCGTCTTCTCGCCGAAAGAGCTCGACTTCGGCATCCAGACACCCAGCGGCCCGGCGCTCACCCGCATCATCACGGTCACGAATCTGGGTTCGCAGCCTCAGACCTTCGCTTCGTCGCCTGCCACCGCTGGCCTCTTCACCCAACAGTCCACCGACTGCACGCTTGCCAGTCCCACAACCAGCACGCTTGAGCCCGGCGGCACATGCCACATCACCGTCGCCTTTGCGACACAGGCATCGACCGTCGAAGGCTTCGTCCAGACCAACTGGCCCATCGGCTCAGGCAGTGTATTGTTGACCGGTTATGCAGAGCCTGCGGCGCTCAGCCTCTCGGTCCCTGAGATCGACTTCGGCGCGCAGTTCCCCAGCGGCCCGCGCCTGCCGCGCTATCTCTATCTCTCGAACAACTCCGCCACAGCAATCTCGCACTCATCCGTTAGCCTCACAGCATCCTCGCCCTTCACGGTCACCGACAACTGTCCCACGCTGCTGGAGCCTCACACCGTCTGTCAGCTCGCGCTTGCCTATAACTCGCCCGTCGCGCCTTCGGCAGACTCCGTTACCCTAACACTCGACCAGGGCCTGACAGCGCTCGTCACCGGCGAAACGCTGGCACAGTCCACTGCCAGCGGCGCGAATCCGAATCCATATCTCACCGTGTCGCCCGCGGTCGTCAACTTTCCGAATGGCGTCGTCGTCACCGGCACCTCTGGCACGACCCAAACTGTCACCATCGGCAACACCGGCTCGTCCGCATTTGCACTCGCGCTCACGCTTTCCGGCGACTTCACCGACACGACCAACTGCGGCACGACACTCGCCGCCAACTCCACCTGCAACGTCGTTCTCACCTTCGCGCCCTCGCAGCCAGGCACGCGCCAGGGACTGCTCGCCGTCACCGCGGGCTCAGGAACCAGCCCGGCCTACGTGACGCTCTCGGGGACAGGCACACCCATCCTCGATGCACCAAATGGAACGCTCGACTTCGGCGATGTCATCGTCGGTCAGCCTGCCGTCCAGTGGCACAAGATCACGCAGCCATTCAGCTCGCTCACCGCGACGACCTCCGGCAGCGACTTTAAAGTGATTCTCGTCGAAGACGTCGGGTACGGCCACGGCCAGCCGCCCTCCTCCGCATTCACCTCGACCGCGACCGGAACGTGCGTCAACTGCTGGCTCGGGGTGCAATTCAAGCCTTCAACAGCAGGTGCGCAGACGGCATCGCTCACTCTTGCGTCAGGCGGCGCAGGCAGCCCGGAACCGCTCACCCTCACCGGCGCAGGACTTCCACTCACCGGCCTCATCCTGACGCCTATCAGCAGGGACTTCGGCCCAGTTCCCGTAGCCAGCACCAGCCCCACGGTGCTCTTCACTCTCACCAACCTGACAGCAACAAGCGTCACGCTCTCGCCTGCATCCACCAGCAGCGACTTCGCACTGAACAACGCAACGACCGGCGGCGCAAGCTGCGCAGGCACGCTCGCGCCAAATACTTCGTGCATTCTGCTGGTCAACTTCACACCCACAACCACCGGGCCGCGTACCGGCCTGCTCACCGTACCAACTTCAGCCAGCACGCTGACCGCACCACTCTCCGGCTTCGGCTCGCCCTCGACCGGCCTCTCGCTCAAGCCCACGGCACTGAACTTCACGAATGTCCCCAGCACAGCTTCCATAACACAGACCATCACTCTCACCAACACCGGCGCGTCGACGCTCCAGATCGGCGTTCCCACAAACGTCAACTCCGCCTTTGCGGCGGCCAGCAACTGCGCGGCACTGGCCCCCGCTGCATCATGCGCCATCACCGTCACGTTCACACCAACCACCACGTACCAGACGGACACGCTCGAAATCCCCGCCACCAGCACAGCCGCCGGAACAACGACTTACACCGTTCCACTCACCGCCACCTACACCACCGAAGATGCCGGCCTCCAGATCATCCCCAACCAGGCCAACTACGGCCCAACCGTAACCGGCTCGCTCGGCCTGACGCGCCAGTTCACCATCAACAACCTCACCGCGAAATCGCTGACGCTTAACGTCGCGCTTCCCCGTCAGTTCGTGCTCGACGGCCCACCGTGCGCGGGACTCGCGCCGAATGCCTCGTGCAACTTCAGCGTGACCTTCCTGCCGCTGACCAACGGCGACATCACCGGCACGCTCTTCGCACAGGCCACGCCCACAGACGGCTCCAGCACCCTCAACGGCCTCGGCTACGTTGAAGGCTACGGCGACGGCTTCGGCTCGCTCTACATCGCCGGCAACCTTATCCCCAACGGCGCGACTGGCAGCACGCTCAACTTCGGCCAGGTCGCCAGCGGCCAGACCGCAACACAAGTCCTGACGCTGATCAACGCCTCCTCCGCTCCACTCACCATCCGGCGCATCACCAGCGAGTGGCCGTTTCTGGCCTCCACTACCTGCGGCACAACGCTTGCAATCAACCAGAACTGCACCATCACGCTCACCTACTCGCCGCTCAACCAGCAGACCACCGGCTCGCCTGCGTCACCGGCAACCAACGATACCGGCTCGCTCGTCATCGAAAGCGACGCGGCCTCCAGTCCCGACTTCATCGATCTCGCCGGCAGCGCCGCGCCCATCTATGTAGCCGCGCCCTCGAACACCGCTCCACTCGCCGCCTACACCGTCTCGCAAAGTTCGCTGACCTTCGACACGACACAGACCGGCAGCGCCTCCGCCGCACAGACCATCACGCTCGCAAACATCGGCACCACCGCGCTGCACATCACCAACCTTCAAACGACGCCGGACTTCACCGTCCAGAGCGGTTGCACGGTCATCGTCCCAGGTGGCAGTTGCCTCATCTCCGTCGCATTCACGCCGCAATCCGCAGGCACCAAGATCAGCGCGCTTGAGATCACATCCGACGCGGCCAATGCGCTCGACTTCGTCAGCCTGCTCGGCGCCTCGACTCCGGCGACGCTCAGCTTCTCTCCCGCCTCGCTCGATTTCGGCTCCATCCTCGTCGGCAGTACGTCCACACTGCCCATCCAGATCACCAACATCGGCTCAACCGCCGCCACCTTCAACGGCATCAATACTCTCGGCGACTACACCTCAGCAGGCTCCTGCCCCGCCATCGGCCATGCGCTTGCGCCTGCCACCAGTTGCACGCTCGAAGTTTCCTTCACACCCAAACAGACCGGCCCGCGCAATGGCAACGTTAGCGTCGCCACCACGGCCACCGCGCTTCCACTCAACGCCGTGCTCACCGGCACAGGCATCCAGTCTGAACTACAGATAGCACCCGGCGCACTCAGCTTCGGCAGCATCGCCACCGGCTCTTCAGCCAACCTGACGCTGAGGCTCACCAACAACGGCACGGCCAACGTCTCCAATCTTGCGCTCGCCGTCACGGGCGATTACGCGGTCACCGTTCCCTGCCAACTCACTCTGCTTGCTCCCGACCAAAGCTGCACCGTCACTATCACGTTCACCCCTACGGCCACCGGCGCGCGCAACGGCTCGCTCACCGTCACCAGTTCGGACAGCTCATCGCCCGCAACCATTCCGCTCACCGGCACCGGCGTTCCCAACGGCAGCTTCACCCTTGCGGTCAACGGCGCGGACTCCTCCAGCGCAAGCGAACCCTACGGCGTCCCGGCTAGCTACGGGCTTACCATAACTCCGGTGAACGGCTTCAGCGGAACAGTCGTGCTCAACTGCGCGCCCATCGCACCCGGCGTCTACGCCACCTGCTCGCTCTCGCCGTCAAGCGTCAACATCGCAGGGGCCGCGCAGAATGCCACTGCCACCATCAATACCATCACCAAAGTCAACATGAACGCACCCAGCCAGAGCGCGCACATCGACCCCACCAGCCGCGCCTTCTTCTGCCTGTTTCCCGCTGCGCTGCTCTTCTTCTGGAAGTCGCGCAAAACACGCTCCACCCTGCGCCGCACCGCCTTTGTGTGGATAGTGCTCTTCAGCGCCACCACCATTCTTCTGCTCGGCTGCGGCAGCGGAGGCGACCCCAGCCTCCGCTACACTCCGCCGGGAACGTATCAGTATCGCGTCACGGCCAGCTCTACCAACGGCATCCAGATCTCTCAGTCTGTCACACTGAACATCACCATCACCGGCCGCTAAGCAAAGCATCCGTATCAATCAGCATCGGGCTCACCGCGAACTGCGCATCTCCCAAAGATGATTCACCGGCCCGCGGCCTTTACCTATCGGCACCGCAGCCCGCAACGCCCCGGCCACATAGTCCTTCGCAGCCTGAGGAGCATCCGCATCACCGCGCACCAGTCCGCAGAGTAGCGCGCTCGAAAGAGCGCACCCCGTTCCGTGCGTCGAGCGCGTCTCCACCCGCGCACCCGCCAGCCAGCGCATCCTGCCATCAGCCGTCAGCACAAAATCGTCCGGCGTCGGCAGGTGCCCTCCGGTTGCCAGGACGTTCAACCCGCTCGCATCGTGCTGCAACAGACGCGCGGCCTCGGGCACATCGTCGCGCTCGCGCACGCTTCGACCGGACAAAAGCACAAGCTCATCCAGGTTCGGTGTCACCCAATCGACCAGCCGAAGCAGCCGCTCACGGAGTAGACCAACCCCGTTCGGCTCCAGCAGGTCTTTACCCGAGCTGGATCGCAGCACCGGATCAAGCACCACCGGAATCCCAGCTCTCTCCTGGCGGACCTGAGTCAGAAATCCGGCGACCGCCGACACATTCTCCGCCGTCGCCAGCATCCCAATCTTGATTCCATCTACCGGAACATCGTCCCACAGGCAATCGAGCGTCGCGCGCACCGTTTCGGCCGCGACCGGATGCGTAGCCCTCACTCCCAGCGTGGATTGCACGGTAAGCCCCGTGATGCACGAAACTCCAAACAGCCCGTGCGCACGAAATACCATCAGATCCGCCGTGATTCCGGCCCCGGATGAGGGGTCAAAGCCCGCAATCGTCAGAATAGTCTTCATCGCTGCCATTGATTCAGAACGTCTTCACTGCCTTTCATATTCAGAACATCTTCACTGTCCTTCATTATGACCGGCGGAACCTACGCCCAGCCTACCCCTTACAGACAGCCTTGCTTTTCCGCGTTCCGCGCAGCCTCCGGCGCGGAATTTATTTTCCTTATGCATCTTGACTTTTGCGGGCTAAAGCTGCTAATACCTATGAATCGATGTAAAAGATAAGTATGTAATAATTCTTTTTGAGCACCTGTTGGTGCGTTTACCCAGTGTTTCAGGGTGGAACAACAATGGCACAACATCTTGCAGATTACTTGCACCCCGAAAAGGCTGCATTTTGTTTAGTTCATCACATCGGCTCTAAATCACATCGGCTCTAAATAGAGCGTATCGGCAATACCCGGCAGAAGCACATAGACCGGAACTCGAACAAAGGCACACCTCACGGAGGCAACATGAAACGAATCTACGTTTTAGTTCTCTTTCTATCAATCACAGGTCTTCTCTTCTCAAACCCGCTTCTGGTCGCGCAGTCCGGCTCCGGCCGCATCCAGGGCACGGTCCGGGACTCTAGCGGCGCAGTCGTACCCGGTGCAGTTGTGGCCATCGTCGCCACGGCCACCAACACGACCACCAACCTCGTCACCAACAGCGCAGGTATCTATTCCAGCCCTGCTCTTTCCATCGGCGACTATCAGGTCAAGGTCAACGCCAAAGGTTTCTCCCCATGGGAAGGTAAGCTCACCCTCCGCGTTGCGCAATCCGCCGTGGTCGATGTCACCCTGACCGTGGGCGGCGTCAACGAGCAGGTCACGGTCGCCGGCGATGTCACACCGCTGGTCAACACCGCCAACCAGACCATCGGCAACACGCTCGACCGCCAGCGCATCGAAGACCTTCCCGAAAACGGGCGCTCCGTCTCAAACCTCGTACAGCTCACTACGCCCGGCGTAGCCAATAACCAGCGCGTCAACGGCATGAACGCCTCAGCCTTTGAGTACGTCCAGGACGGCGCGGTGCTGGCCAACCAGGACTTCGGCGGCGCCACCAACAAGATGCCCGACCCGGACTCCGTTCAGGAAGTGAAGGTCGAAACCTCGAACTCCTCGGCAAAATACAACCGCCCGGCCACGGCCATCCTCACCACCAAGGCGGGCACCAACGCATTTCACGG